>JAURGV010000214.1 GCA_030833605.1 Rhodothermales bacterium | reverse complement strand
TCAAGGTCCGAAACGATTGGAGAAACTCGGATGTCCATCTTAAATCGTTTGGATTCTCCAAGTAAAGGGCGTTTACCCTCCGGCTAACTGTCTTACTTGAGTGCAAGCCGACATACTTAAGGCAAACCCAGTCCTTCTTTCCAAACGGGAGGAATAGTCAGGTTGGTGGAATGGGCTCCAAACCTGCGACGTACGGGGTATTCTGCTCGGTACGCGTGGAAATTCTTAGCCCTTTCTGCCTTCGATTGCATCGCTTTTCGAAATCGATGGTCATCCTCAAGAATGGGATAGAGTTGCCGAATACTTTGGGCTAATGAATCCGGTACCCAGGAAGGGGCGCTGGTGTCTGCCACATGGACAGGAATGTTTTCTGGCCCTACAATACCCAAATAATGCATCAAGGAGGCACGTATCATGTCCAGCCCCCTGATTTTTGCATCGATGGAGTAACCGGCGATATGCCCGGTAGCCACATCTGCCACGGCAATTGATTCGGAATTCGGTGTGGGCTCGTTTTCCCAAACATCCAAGGCGAGCCGTTCTATGTTTCCCAACTTTTTGGCGTTAACCAAGGCGCCCTCATCGCAAACCCCCCCTCGCGCCGTGTGAATGAACCACGACTTAGGTTTCATTCGATCGATGAGGTTCTGGTTTAAAAGATTTGTCGTGGGGTGACGTCCCGAAGCTGTTAATGGGGTATGAATACTTATGATATCGGCCGTTTCCACCAAAAAAGGTAGCTCAACAAAGGATCCGCTTCCCTCCTGTTCTGCTCGTGGTGGGTCGCATAGCAAAACGTTCATCCCCAATGCCCGACACCGCCTTCCCAGCAACGCTCCTACGTTTCCCGCCCCTACAATTCCTATCGTTTTTTCGACAAACGAAGAGCCTGTTTCCAATTCAAACTGCGCCAGGCAAGCGAATACATACTCCACTACGGAAAGCGCATTGGCACCAGGCGCGTGGGCTAAGGTGATATCGTTTTCTAGGAGATAGCCGCGGTCAATGTGATCCAAACCCGCTGTTGCGGACCCAACAAATGTTACCCGACTACCTTCCAACAGGTGTCTGTTGACCTTAGAAATGGATCGAACAATTAAAATATCCGCGTTTTCTACGGTTTCCGGGCCAATACTTTGTCCCGGTATGAGAATCAGCTTCCCCAAATCGGAAAAAATGTCCGAAATAAATGGGATATGCTGATCTGCAACAATCGTATACGTTGGGTTCACGAAATAGCCGTTTTTGCCGTTCAAAAGGACGTTGACTTAAAATAATAGGTTTAGACCACACCTAATGTGTATTTAATTAAACTTCCTGTGTCTTTAGGCATGGAGATTGCAGTATTATGAGATAATGAACGCCCAGTGAAGCAGTATTGAACGCCCGGTGAATTCATTCGGCATTACTCGTAAGTGCATATTTATAAAGTGCTTATGATGCCCTATGTTCTTGAAACTAGCGTCGATAAAGCTCGTAGTCAAGCGTCATTAGTGCAGGCCCCGGCCGGTACGAACACCTATTGGTTGAAAAATTTTAGTTCAAAAGGCTCAAATCTTTCGTCACAGGTGAAACAGAATCAAGAATTAACGGCGTTCAACCATGAACTATAAGCTTTCTTCGAGGCTACTCTCTGCAGCTATCGTTCTTAGCTCAATAGGTCTGATTGCGTTTAGAAGTGATATTTTGGGTATTTCCCTGCTCCATTTGGAACAGGTACCGTCCAAAGAAATCACTGAGAGCGGTCCTAAGCTTAACCCTTTAGAGGAGGCACTTCTTAACCCAAAGAAGTTTACTCCACTACCTCCCGAAAAGATTGACGTTGAAACCTTATGGTTGGCGCGTGCCATTTTTTCGGAATCGAAACGTTTAGATGAACAAGCGCTAGTCGCTTGGGTCGTTCGGAACAGAGTAGACACATCTTATAGAGGAAAACGCTCTTACCAGAGTGTAATTTTAGATCCTCATCAGTTCAGCGCCTTTAGCCCCTCTTCTCAAAAGAAGAGCTTCTATACTGGACTGAATGCTAAATCAGATGAACCCGGCTGGCAATCTGCGCTTCATATAGCGTATGCCGTTCGTCATGCTGAAGGTTCACTACGCCCATTTTCCAAAGAGACCCGTCACTTTTATAGTGAGCGTTCGTTGGGTGAAAATCTCGCACCGGATTGGGCTGTAGGACTTCATCCCGTCCAAATCAAGTACGAAAGTGTCGATTTGGACCACTGGAGATTCCGCTTTTTCGAAGGTGTTTCGTAAAAGTCGATCCCTACCAAAATGAAAAAAGGGGCGCATATCTTCGATATGCGCCCCTTTTTTATATTCTAGACGTGCTTAAAAGCCGATTCCCAACCTAAGCATTACTGAATTCTGTCGTTGAGCTTCGTCAGCATCAAACTCGAAGCCGCCAATTTCAAATTTGTCTTTCAAAAAACGCGTTACGCCGATTACGTAGCGAATTTCAGGAAACAGGGTAACCCCAGCGATATCAATAGCGAATCCGCCACCAACGTTTCCGGAAACGTTTACTTTTTCGAGCGCTTTATCATATTCCTCATTGGTAGACGATGGAAATGAAAACACAGGACCCGCAAGGATATAGGGGCGAATCACCGGCGTAGCTGTCAAATTGAAGCGCAAATCAATAGGAACATCAATCAAAACGATATCAAACGAGTCAATGAATCCACTCCTGTTCATTTCAACGTTGGATAGATCTCTCAAATAAGCGCCAACCTTTAAGCCAACCGCACCCAGGCCAAAGTCATAGAACATTCCGGCGTGGTAGCCTGTGACATTCTCAAAAGTCGCTTCTCTGCTTCCAGAAATGTCAGACATGGTTTCGAAGTTCATCCCGGCTGCAATCCCAAACTGCGCAACACTATGCGAACTAGAAATCGCTACCATAAACAACAGTGCGAGTAAAAAACGTTTCATTCTAATGGTACCTTGATAGGAGTGATATAGGATTTGTAGTGAATGAGCCGCAATCAACAGCCACATTGTATCAAAATGAATTTAAATAACACTAACCCTTGCAACCGCAAAACAGTGAAAGAGTTTGCTTTAATCTGGAGCTCATAAAATTGTAGTGGAATGAAAATAGGCATTACGTGTTATCCCGTTTACGGTGGATCTGGTGTAGTCGCAACGGAACTGGGTAAAGCCCTCGCATCGAGAGGACATTGCGTCCATTTTATTGCATACTCGATGCCGTTTCGGCTCGGACATATCAACGAGAATATTCGCTTCCACGAAGTCAATGTCAACACCTACCCCCTATTTGAGTACCCTCCTTATACCCTGAACCTTACTTCCAAGTTGGTGGACACGGTGAAGTATGAGGAGTTGGACATTTTGCACATGCATTATGCCATTCCTCACGCCACGAGCGCCGTTTTAGCTCGACAGATATTGGCCCTCGAAGGCATCCGAATCCCCATCGTTACCACCTTGCATGGAACGGACATAACCATTGTGGGCCAAGACCCTTCGTTTGCGCCGGTCGTTAACTATTCAATTAATCAGTCCGACGGGGTGACCGCGGTTTCTGAGTATTTAAAAGAAGAAACCTTACAAAGTGGAGACATCAAGTCACATATTGAAGTCATTCCCAACTTTATCGACACCAATCGATTTAAGCCCCTTGAAAAAGCCCATTTTAAGCAAGCGATTTGCCCAAATGGCGAAAAGCTATTGGTACACGTTAGTAACTTCCGTCCCGTAAAGCGCGCCGTCGAAGTCGTAAACGTTTTTCACGCCCTTCGAAGCGATGGCTACGCCGTAAAACTACTTTTGGTAGGCGATGGACCCGATCGAGTTGCAGCTGAGCATAAAGCGCGCGAGCTCGGCGTATACGAGGAAATTCGGTTTTTGGGAAAACAGGAACCGGTCGAAGAAATATTGTCTATTGCAGATATTTTCTTGATGCCTTCCGGATCTGAAACCTTCGGATTAGCAGCCCTGGAAGCAATGTCCTGCGGCGTACCGGTCGTTGCCTCCGACATTGGGGGTTTGCCTGAATTGGTTGTTGAAGGAGAAACAGGCTTTTTATGTGATTTGGGAGACATTGGTGCCTTCACGGCACGTGCAAAAGAACTCTTAGACAATCCCGACCTCATGAAGCGAATGGGTAAAGCGTCAAGAGATCGAGCCGTAAGCGAATTTGATACGGACATAATTATTCCTAAATACGAGTCGTACTACGAGTCCGTTAGAGCATCTGTGGCGTCTGCCGTTTAGCCGTGCAACATTTAATCAGCAAGAAAAAAGCGACGTATCCTGTTTCGGAGTATCTGCGCTCTTATCTCACCAGATACGGACGTATTTGGACCGATTCCGTACGATATCGTGATCTGAGTCGATTTACCAATGCCATCCCCGTATACGACGAGAAAGGCAA
>JAURGV010000213.1 GCA_030833605.1 Rhodothermales bacterium | reverse complement strand
GATCCAACGCAGGCGTTTCGAACAACGTACTTCCTTGGACGCTCATATCCGTCCAACCCAAATCATCGATCATGATCAACAGGATGTTGGGAGGTCGGCTGCTTGGCTCGTCGGTTTGACCAGACGTGCATCCTGTCAGTAGGACAACAAAAAGGGCAACCAACATCGCTGAAGTAAGGAATTTATTTATTACCATGAAGCGATTGACTCCAGATTAAAATTCAGGTATTTCCGAAAATATAGGAATACAAAAAATGGAGTTATCTAATCTTGTTTGCAACCACATCAGATTTTCCGGAAAAATGAGACACGCAACTCGCCTGATATTGGCCCTATTGTTAGCCAATTCAATTGCCACCTACTCCGCTGTCGCCCAGCAATCGGATCCGTCCAAACTCACGTTGGAACGCATATTCAGCTTGGCTGATTTTTCCAGCGATCAATTTGGACCGGCTCGATGGCTTGAAGATGGCTCTGGATACACGACGGTTGAGGCCTCGGAATCCTCCAATGGCGGGCAAGATATTGTCCGCTACGCTCCCGGAACCGGCGATCGGGAAATCATGATCTCAGCAGCAAGTCTTGTTCCAGCTGGCGCTACCAAACCGTTGGCAATTCACGACTATTCGTGGTCCCCAGACGGGAATAAAGCGATCATTTTTACCAATTCAGAAAGGGTTTGGCGTGACAATACGCGAGGAGATTATTGGGTTTTGGATCGAACATCCAACCGCCTCCAGCAGATTGGGAAATTCGCGCCTCCGTCAACATTGATGTTCGCGAAAATCTCCCCGGATGGGACGAAAGCAGGGTACGTTACAGGAAATAACGTCTACACGGAGAACCTATCGGATGGCACAGTTACTCAATTAACGTTTGACGGATCGGAGACCATTATCAATGGTACCACAGACTGGGTAAATGAAGAGGAGTTTTTCTTGCGTGATGCGTTTCGCTGGAGCCCTGACAGCAAGAAAATTGCTTATTGGCGGCTGGACGCGGAAGGGATTGGCGAGTTTTTAATGATCAATAACACGGATTCCCTTTATTCCTTTGTGATCCCGGTTCAGTATCCCAAAACCGGTACAACCAATTCAGAAATTCGCATCGGTGTTGTTTCTGCGAGTGGAGGAAAAACAACCTGGGTACAGGATGACGACGATGCTCGAAATCACTATCTACCCCGCATGGATTGGGCGAACAATTCGGAAGAATTGATCATCCAACACATGAATCGCCTTCAGAATACGAATGAAGTGCGTTTTGCAAATGCTTCCACGGGAAGCACCCGAACCGTGATGGTAGATCGCGACGATGCCTGGCTAGAAACGGTCGACGATTTAATTTGGACGGAAGATGGACAACAGTTCACATGGATTAGCGAACGAGATGGCTGGAAACACGCCTACCTGGTGGATCGGAATTCGGGGAAAATGACGTTGATTACCGATGGCGCTTATGATGTAATGAGCGTTGTCAAGATTGATATGAATGGTGGATGGCTCTATTTCATGGGGTCATTCGACGACGCGTCGCAGCGGTATTTGTATCGTATTCCCTTGAAAGGTGGAACGCCTAAGCGGCTTACACCTGAAGATCAATCCGGATGGAATACTTATCAAGTATCGGCAGACGCGAAATGGGCCATTCAGTCCCATTCCAGTTTCTTCGAGCCCAATACGGTTAATCTGGTCTCCCTACCGGATCACAAAGTGGCCAAAGTCCTGCTGGATAATGCGCGCTTAGACGGCGCTCTCAATGCCTTGACCCTTGGAGAAACATCCTTTTTCAAAGTTGAAATAGAAAAAGGCGTTGAATTAGACGGCTGGATGATTAAGCCATCCCATTTTGACGCTTCGAAGAAATATCCTGTGTTTTTCTTTGTGTACGGTGAGCCCTGGAATCAAACCGTTGTCGATCGGTTTGGGGGGGCGGAAACGCTGTGGCACTATATGATTGCAGAGCAAGGCTATATAGTCATCAGCATCGATAACCACGGAACGCCGGCTCCTCGTGGACGCGCGTGGCGTAAAAGCATTTACGGTAATATTGGCACCTTAGCCTCGCACGATCAAGCTGCGGCACTAACCAAAATAAAGGACTGGCCCTACGTGGACGGCTCGCGAATTGGGATTTGGGGATGGAGCGGAGGCGGTTCCATGACGCTAAATATGATGTTCCGATACCCTGACTTGTATCACGTTGGAATGTCGGTTGCTCCGGTACCCGATCAACGGTTGTACGATACCATCTACCAGGAACGCTACATGGGGCTTCCCCAAGAAAACGTAGAGGGATACCGTCAGGGATCTCCGATTACCCACGCGACGGGTTTGAAGGGAAATCTATTGATTGTGCACGGCACGGGAGACGACAATGTGCACTACCAAGGCACCGAACGACTCATCAACAAACTGATTGAAAACAACCTTCCGTTTCAGATGATGGCCTATCCCAACCGCTCGCATGGAATTTATGAAGGGGCTGGCACCAGTCGTCATTTAAGAGAACTGCTGACCCGGTATTTATACGAGCATTTGGAGTCAGGAGGGCGCTAGCAGGTTTTTTCTGTGAGAGAACAACACCCGCTACTCTATGACTATGGTTTCTAGATGGACCGGAGGAATAACTCTGGTCTCGGGTGAAATCTGGGCCACGGCCTCTATAAACGGTACAATGTTACGGTTGTAACCGGCTTCTTGTGAAAACCCATAGGGTAAGCTAAAGCTATCCCAGTGGGTAGGAATCACAATGGCAGGTTTGCCCGTGACCGTAAGCAATCGGGCATCGTAGTCGTACAATCCTAGCCGTGAACCATTCACGCCGGCCAATAAAATATCTGGATGAATCCCTTCGAGTTCACGCTCTACGAAATTCATGGATCCCATCGTTAACACTTCGTGGTGATTAAAACGAACCAGGAATTGAAGCGAACCGCCTTCGATAAACTGATTGATTAGGAGAGGGGCCTTTAACTCTGTATTCCGGTCATACCGACGGGAATCGAGGTAATGTTTTTCATTCAATGCGGAATGAATGCCCGGAATAACTCGGACGGACACATTGTCAAATTGATAGTCTTCGCCACCCCCTACCGGATACAATTGTTCGTCGGGAACCCCGTACGCTTTCAAGATCATGATGGTGGTTTCGGTGCCAATTACTTTTGCGCCCGTTTTTTTCGCGATATACGGGACATCGCCTAAGTGATCAAAGTGGCCGTGATGAACCAAAATGAAATCGGCTTTTGTGATGTGTTGGTCTACGAGCGCGGTATCTATTGGCGCAACGTCGTCCCTTCCATAGTCCGGTCTATGGTCGTCTGTGTGGCCCGGGCCAGCATATTTTGCCCGTGTAATCCAAGGGTCGATCAGAACCACGACCTTTCCATCCGTTATCTCCCATCCAGCAGCCCCCAAATATTTCATTTTTAAGGGAGTGCTTTGCGAGACGGCATCCACTGGTTGGAGCGATAGGAATCCGACGGCGAATAGGGTAGCGAAAACCGCTGTTTTTACCGCAATAAGTACCTTCTTCATAGCTTTGATCAAGATGTTTTATTCGCGGACTTCGACAATCATTTCAATTTCAACCGCTTGCCCTCGAGGCAACGAGGCCATTCCAACGGCGGCTCGAGCATGTTTACCGCGCTCCCCAAAAACCGAAACGATCAAATCAGAAAACCCGTTAATTACGGCCGGTTGTTCCACAAAATCAGGATCTGAATTGACCATGCCAAGCACTTTAACTACCCGAACCACACGATTCAAATCGCCAAGCATGTCCTTTAAAACGGCCAGTTGATTAATCGCGGTCAACCGAGCTCCTTCATAGCCTTCTTCGATAGTCAAATCCCTACCCAATTTGCCCCGCATTTCGGTTCCGTCAGCCCTTTTGGGCCCTTTTCCGGCCAAAAAGATCAAGTTGCCGGTCTGGACACCATTCACATAATTGGCAACCGGCTTCGGAGGGCTAGGAAGCGTAATTCCAAGTTCAATGAGGCGCACCTCTGGATCAACCTGCTGCATGGCAACCGCCGTAGGTGCACTGCATAAACTCCAAAGAACCCATCCTATTAGGCCAATAGCGCGCAATCCTTTACTCATAATATTGATGTGTGTTGAACCAAAGCGAATTAGACGAGAGCAACTTCAAAGTAATGCTTTCTGGCTAACCTGTCAGTACTACGCCCGCCTATTTCCAAACCTGACTGCTCTCAACCAGCGTTCCGTCTTACGAATCGCGTATTGCACAAACATGAAGCGATTGCTATGATGGGGAAACCTCCTCCATTACGTTTTACACGCAATCAAATGAACACACCAGAATCCCACGTCACGAATGAAGGGCTTGTTCGAGTCATAGGCACGCGGGCGCTAAGCCTCGGCATTGTGAACATGATTGTGGGTGC
>JAURGV010000212.1 GCA_030833605.1 Rhodothermales bacterium | reverse complement strand
CCCCTATACAATGCCCTGGGAGGGATGTTTGTGGGTACCTACACGGGCGGAAGTGTCAATTTTAATTCGTTGGGCCTGCAATACGACGTCATGAAAGACGGTGTCTTGTACGGAGGCGCCATTGTGGTCGACAATATTATGTCAACGATTTGGATGATTGTAACACTTGCTGTTCCCCGAATGCTTTCACGGTACTGGCCCAGAAAACCCGGTCAGGAGATAGCTGACTTCATTGGTGAAGTCAAGACCGGTGAGAAGGAGGATACAGAACTGGTTCATCCAATTGACATCGGACTCATCATGGCGCTCGGATTTGGTGCAATCTGGCTATCCGATCGGCTCGCGGCGCTGTTTCCTATTGTCCCTTCTGCCATTTTCTTAACAGCCATTGCGCTACTGCTAGCTCAAGTACCCGGACTTTCCCAACTAAGAGGACTGCGTGTAATGGGCATGTTCGCTGTTTATCTATTCCTCTGCGTTATTGGGGCCTACTGCGATTTCGGCGCTCTAGGGGATTTGGGTGGATTGGGGATTACGCTACTCATTTTTACTTCCGTCGCTGTTTTGGTACACGGAATATTGATTTACAGCGCCGCCTTTTTGTTTAAAATCGATCCGGTAGTTGCATCGGTCGCCTCTCAAGCAAACATCGGAGGAGGCACCTCTGCGCTCGCCCTCGCGAGAAGTTTAGGCCGAGAAAATTTAGTCCTACCAGCCATCCTGATCGGTTCTCTCGGGTATGCGGTAGGTACCTTTTTGGGATTTTGGGTCGCCGAAAGTTGGCTGCCTTTAATTGGATAAACCAAAAAAGGACATCAATAATTTCGGAGCATCGGGTGTGCCTCTGGGCCACTCGTGTTGACCCTGAACAATTTCAATTAGCCGCACCTGACCGCCCTGTTTGCAGCCAATTGTATCGCGTTGATAGGTAGGATTACCCGCGATTTTGGTGGTTGTTGTTTGGTCAGAACATTCATTTCGATCGCCCCACATCGCGATAGTTTCTGCCACACTTTTAGTAGCAAACGATCCCGATGGAATTCCGGCATAAGGCAATATGCTGTCGCTCGTTCCATTAATCATCATCATGCGAACAGGCTGAGCAGGCCAACACACGCGGGATAGCGGCTCGGAGATCATCGCCGCGACGGTAGAAAAAGCCGCGTAGGTGCCACTTCGTTCACAAGCTACACGCTGAGCAAATAGGCCTCCTTGGGAAAATCCTACAGCGAACATGCGATTGGGATCAATAGAATACGATTCATTGAGTGTACTCAGCACCGCATCCGTGAATCCAATATCGTCAACACCATCTAAATCAGGTCGATTGCAATTACATCCTTCCGCCCAATTAAAACCATTAGCAGAGGGGTAAGCCACAATGAAACCGTATTTGTCGGCCGTGTTGTCTAGCCCTGAATGTTTTTGAAATCCTCCGCCCGTGTCGCCGGCACCGTGAAACGCCATCACCAAGGGCACCTTAGATCCCGGCTTATACCCTTCTGGGACATGGACATGAACAAACCGATTTACATCTTGAAATCGAATGGTTTTTCGAACATCCTGTCCCCCATCCTGCCCTTGGCAGCCAACTATCCAAACAGACATCGCTAGTATCACAAAACCGAATACAGATGAAAAGCGAGGAGAGGTAGGTTTTTGCATTCGAAACATGACGATCTCGGTGTTAAGATATGGCTCAAAGTAGGCACCTTTCATTTCGCTTTCGAGGCAATAAGATCTACCCAAATAAGGACGATTCAGGAATAACATTAATCCCCACCCAACTATTCGCATATTTCTTAATTTTTTAAGGCTGAATAATGAATATGTATTCATAAATAAGGTTTTCGAAACATAGGCCTATAACTTTTTATATCTTGTACCGTAGAAAGCAATTCATTGTGGAGGCGTTGATTATGGATTCATTGTATCTCATAAGCTTAATCGTTGGCGGGTTTTTTGTGTTGCTTTCGATATTTGGTGGAGGTGACCACGAAACGGACCACGAACTGCATATTGACGTTGATGGTGACCTCGATGGCGACGTCGATTCAGGTGGTTTTTCGGGCCTGGACACTGATCACGAGCTGGGGTTTGTGGACCTTTTGAGCATTCGGGCCCTCTTTTTATTTGCGGCCTTTTTTGGCTTGTCGGGCACGTTGCTGGGCGCCGTTGGAACGGCCGAGCCGCTTACGGCTGCTTTATCCATTTTCACGGGACTTTCTGTTGGTTTGGGCGGCAATTACCTCATCAAGAAATTCGCGTATGAGCAGGTTTCTAGCCAAATTTCTTCTGACGACCTCAAAGGTCGGACAGCAAAAGTGATCCTCCCATTTGGAGGCGTCAATAACGGAAAAATTCAGTTGGAGGCGGGAGGTAAGCGCATGCAGCTAACCGCGAAAATGTTTGAGGGCGAGCCCGATGAATCCTTAGATCTCAATGACCAAGTTGTGGTAGTTCGCATGGATGGGCGCATTGCGGAAGTGGTAAAACCCGACTAAAAAATTTACGAGTACAGAAAAGGGAGTCGTACTTCCTGCTTATTAACAGTGTTAACCTGAGTTGAAACGAAAGTCAATCGGAGGACAATATGGAGCTTCTTATCATACCCGCAGTACTAATTCTGGGGTTTTTAACCGTTTTAGGCATCGTTAGAGCCAATTTGAAAATCTGTCAGCCCAATGAAGTCTTGATCTTTTCGGGACGAAATAGAGTGCTGACCGACGGATCAAAAGTTGGATACCGAGTCATTCGAGGTGGCCGCGGATTCAGAATTCCGATCATCGAAAAGGTAGATCGCTTGGCGCTCAATACCATTCCGATTGACCTAACCGTTTCAAATGCCTATTCCAAAGGGGGTATTCCGTTGATGGTTCGGGCCATCGCCAACGTCAAAATATCTTCTAGCGAGGTTGAGCTGAACAATGCCGTAGAGCGACTTCTGGGCAAACCCTTGTCCGACATTCAGACCATCGCAAAAGAAACGTTAGAAGGTAACCTGCGCGGTGTCGTTGCATCGCTGACTCCTGAGGAAGTCAACGAAGACCGACTCAAGTTTGCTCGTGAGCTCTTAGACGAAGCGGACAACGATCTTTCCGCTCTAGGTTTACAGTTGGACACCCTTAAAATCCAAAGCGTGGAAGATGATCGGGGCTATCTAGACCCCATTGGGCGGCAAAGTACCGCGTCGATTATTTCGTCAGCTGAAGTGGTCGAAGCGAAACGGCGCGAGCAAGCCAAACTGGCGGAAGCGAGCGCCGACATGGAGATTACGAAGGCTCAAAATGAAGTCCGCATTCTGCGCGCCAAATTGGCTGCCGAGGCGGAAGCCGAAGAAGCCAAGATTGAAATTGCTGGACGCGTTGCCGAAGCGATCGCCGAACAGGAACTCGCCACGCAAGAAATTTTGTTGTCTGAAAAAAGACAGCGTGCCGCGGTTATTGTAGTCGCCGAGGCGGATCGTCAGGCCAAAGAGGAGGCCGCAAAAGGAAATGCTGCCCGTATTTTCGAAGACGGTCAAGCTGAAGTGCTGGTTCTACAGCGCAAGTTGGAACTGTGGAAAGAAGCTGGAAGCGATGCGGAGCGTCTGTTCCTAATTCAAATGCTGCCCGACATTTTGAAAGAAGTGATCAAAACGGTCGACAATTTGAAAATCGATAAGTTGACGGTTGTGGACAGCGGAAACGGCGGTGGAAGCGGCGTCCCAGCGGTATTTAGTCAGATTGCTGGTGCAACCCCCGCCCTCTTAGAGAGCCTAAAAGCATCGACAGGCGTGGATATCGCGGGTATGTTGAGTAAGGCATCGGCTAGCACCAACCAGCCGACGTCTGAGTAGGTCTCGAATGAAATAGTGTGTTAGGTCGGGGCCGATCCCATTCGGGATCGCCCGTTGTTATCCCTGAGGCAGAACTGGTTGGACTTCCCTGGTCCGCCCGTACGGTTTCGTCTAGACTAGCGATTGTTAAAAACTAAGCAGCTTGCGTTCCAGACGTGGTGTTGAGTGCTTTCTCGAACTCAATCACCCAGTCGTTGGCTTTGCACAGTTTCATCCGTTCCATGTAGACATGGTCTAAATCCAACATAATGGGCGCCTCGCTTGCTCTGATCGAGGACGTTAGAATGGATTCCTCCGATGCTTTTCGTCCTGTTACCAGTCGACCGTAGTTGGAAAACCACGAAGGTTTATCACACATCAGACTGTAGATCAAATCGTTTAAAGCACGGTCTGATCGATCACTGTTAACCCGGTACAAGGCGTCGTATCCCCCGTAGACCATGGTCAGCGCATCTGCGTGTTTGGACTCTGCTCGATACCTGGCCGATAGACAGATAGCAATTTTCCGTTGACCTTTTTGGAGAACCAGATTTACTTCAATCTCCCCATCGGGTGTGGCGACCCAGATGTTATGATCAACCGCAA
>JAURGV010000211.1 GCA_030833605.1 Rhodothermales bacterium | reverse complement strand
TATACGATCGTAGTCCAACACTACTTGAGGGTACAACTGAAGGGTTTTGGCCTGATCGGTTGGAACGGATGGCGTACTTCCTGCAAACCGGAAACGGGTGCTGACTTCCCAGTTGCGACCCAACTTATACCCCCCGTAAAGAAAGCAGTCGTGCCCCTTTGATAGATAACGTATTCCAGATCGACTTCGTGATCACCTGACGTTATTCATTTTCTACACCATCTAATTCATCAAAACAATCGACCATGAAGATCGAGACGTGTCGGTTTGCATCACCACTTGGTATAATCCAGAAGGAAGTTTTGAGTCAAGTAATATCTGAGAGATTCCATAAGGAATCACTCCCGTAAATAGGTTTGCAACTCGTTGCCCCAAGGTGTTGACGACATAAATGGTTGAGTTAGAAATACCATCGCCTGAAAGTTGTATGGTTACCCTACCAGATGATGGATTCGGAAAAACTGATTCGATGCCAAAAGCAATCGGGATTTCATCATCGACGGTATTCGTTAGAAGAACATATAGCCGATCATCAAGCGTCCAATCCAACAGAAATGGATTGATGTTGCCCTGATAATGACGGATGATGCCACTTCTGCGAATTTCTTTACCAGATACGGGATCCGAACTATTCCATTCTATGAAATTGCCAGCCTGTAATCTAAAAAACGCGTTATCCGCTTCAGCATTGTAGACGGTATTGAAGTAGAGCATTGCCCTTGCAATGTCACCTTTTACGGCTTCCCGTGGTTCGAATCGCCCCGAAGCATATTCACTATAGCTGTCTATATCGACAGTTGGAACAGAGGACTGGGAAGTAGACCCAGCAAACCAAGTTTGGGTCTCGTTATCTGGAATGTCCGCGTACGGATGGTTGCTTCGAGTGGAATTGACGTTGTCTTTTGCAGGAAATAGGAAGTGCATGTCGCTTCGTTGTGGCTCATTTCCCGCGCCCATCGATTGAGGCCACGAGTGCTCGGCATTAATACCACCATTGAACATTTGCGTACTTGGATCCCCACCCGTGTACTCGACAGCGAACCCTGTGTAGATTCCTCGTACAAAGCCATCTCGATCTAAATCTACTTTGGCGTACATAGTATCGCGGGCTACATCATACCCTAGGGTTTGGCTGGGAGTATACGCCCCCTGTAAGCTCGCCATTAGTGCCGTCTCGCGCTCTCCTTCAAAAAGCACTCCAGATACACCAACGTAGAGATCGTGGCTTACAGACAATCCCTCTGCGTCTGTGGCGGTAATGGTAAACTTGTAAATATCAGGCGTTGAATTGGTAGTCCAAGTAAACGCTGAATTTGAAATACTCGAGCCAATACTCGCCGGTTCGATTGTATATGAAGCAATGGATAAGCCTTCTGGGTCGGATACCGTAAAGGGGAGAGAAATAGCAACCCCACCAGCTACAAGGGTATCGGGTGGCGTGACGGTAAACGTTGGGGTTCTAGACTGAATGACGGATGAAACGGTAATGGTAACCGAAATCGAAGCCGTATCAATACCATCTGTAACCGTAATTGTAAACGTGTTAGAACCAACTTGACTTTCAAGTGGAGTCCAAGTAAAAACCCCAGTGTTTGAATCGATGTTGGAACCCGTAGGAAGTCCAATGCCACCAAACGTTAAAATATTTGAGTCGCTATCAATCGCGGTGTATTGAATCTGAATTTGGCTACTAGCTACCGCGCTACCTGTTTCTGTAGGGGATTGAAATTCGGGAAATGAATTGCTTCCACCGTCGGTAACAATAAAAGAACCACCGAAAGTTTGCCTTGATGCGGAGCAATTCCAGTTAGACTTGTTACCTATAAGAGCCAGTAGTTCTGACTTGGTACCCGTAGTTGATCCAGTATAAACGTGATTGTTGCCCGTGCACTCAGCGACCGCCACCGCTGTTGATCCGTTCACCAAACCTGTCGGAAGGGCTGAGGTATTGGAATTGGTTGCGTCGGTTTGCCAAACGCCATCACCTTCAAAATTGAGTGCATAAACAAACGTAGGTGACGCAATAGATCCTTGAAATGCGATAAGTTGGTCACCTGATTCTGAAAACCGTGGTGCACCAGCAACGGTATCAATAATAATAGTGGTGCCTTTGGTAATCGTACTCGGAGCCGTATAAAACAACTCATCTTCGTTAGTGCGATACGCACCAGACTCTAACCAACCGTGATCGACAAAACCAATCACTGTTCCTTGAGGAATATCAACTAGTGCCACGAAAGCGAATTCATCGGAATTGACGGCGTTGGCACCGATGATAGCAATATCACCCGTAGCGAGTACCTGAGAAACGGCAACACGCGCAAATCCGAGGGCAACAATACAAACGCCAAGAAAGATTTTCATAACTGAAGTCGAATAAATGAATTCAAGAGTTATGAATATTTCGGTTCGGTGTCAATAGGGAAAACCACCGAATCGAATGAAAAACCGCGATACAGAAATCCAGTACCTGTTGGCGCTAGCAATTGACGCGAAGTGCAGATTGGATGACAACTTTCAGATGTTTTGTTGCCTAGAAAAACTGTTACAACAGGGGATAGGGAAAAAAGTGGTTCACCAGATTCTGTGGATGGAGTCGAACGATCCTGAGAATCATTTAGACGGGTTCTACCCCGTTTCCGTGGACAGTTGAGTTAAGAACACTTCCTTTGATTTAGACACGTTCATCTTACGACGACGCATCGGATTATGGAAGAGTTCGATGTAGTTACGGACCGATTCGCGGTCCGATGTCTGACCTGGCTTCGGCCCGAGTTGTGTAGTGGCGACGATTAACGCGTTCACGTTTGAGAACTCCAAAGAAGCTTTCAGCTGCTGCATTGTCCGCACATGAACCCCTTGACAATATTTAGTTAAGGCTTATGTTAAGGAAAGGCCCCTATTCTTTCAACCTCAAATAAAATCAAAGAGTTCCATAAACAGCGAAAGCACTCCGTTAAGAGTGCTTTCTGGGATCATTCGGTGTTATCCGAAATCACTTGTGTACCTCGGGCCGGAATCGAACCGGCACGCCCGCAAGGACATACGATTTTGAGTCGCATGCGTCTACCAATTCCGCCACCGAGGCAGGTAGATCATTCTAACCGGTTAACCCAGTCAGGGCGCGAATGTTACCGGTATTTCGAAAAGAAATCAAACTAAATCGCATTTTTGTGTACGGTTTCACACCGAATGCAATTTTAGACGGAGAAAATTCGAGTCAAGGGGAGCCAAAAATCGGATTTTTAACCCAGTTCTTTTGGGATTTCCGATAGCCATCCCACGTTCAAAACACCCCAAAAACCAATGCAAATGGCTTCTGCAGCGTCGTGACGCAACGAAGTAGGGCGTTTGGCTCCCGACCATTCGATAATGCTTCGGGCCAGGGTGTCAGCATGTTTTTTTGCATCCGATCCATGGCGTTGGTGCCTCGACAGCAAAAGGGAAGTGCGCCATCGTTCGGCATTGATCTGGTGGAAGTTCAGCCCTCGGCGCTCAATTTCCGTTTTCCAAGGGGGGAGCAGGTCGCCTCCACCTTCGACGACGGTGCGCGTAACACCCTCGGCCTCATTTAGAACGGAGTACACGCCGGCCTTCAATCGAGTTCGAGAACCGTAATTCCGGGATCGATACCAAATGAGCTTTCCGTCGTTGCCAAATAAGGCCAAGCCGGTCCGGAGTCCCAAATCTATGGCTAATAGCTTGTCAGACACCGAATTGGGTGAGATGATGGTCCAAATGTTTGTACTGGGCAAATCCTCGTTCTTCGGCCGTCATGTGGCCCATCAACGGATGCTTTTTGGCGACCCGACCGAGGGCGATCATTGCTTTCATAGATAGCAAAAGTCTTTCCTTCTGCGCGTTGAAGTCCTCGGGTTCGCTCATTACATATTGCGGATGCGTCCCCAAATCTTTTGGGTAAGGCTTCTGGGAAACAACCATCTTTTTCACGATTCCGCCGAATGGCTTTAAATACCACGGCGTTCCTTTTAAAGGTTTTCCATTTCCCACGTCAATCACTTCAGCACAATGCGCTAGCATTTGCGCCACATTCATTTTACCCCATTCGGGCGTTGTAGTTGGCGTCAATTTGCTGATCCGGCCCACCATTTCTTCGAATGTCGAGGCATCAAAAAGGTCTTTTTTAGTCATTGCTGGGTACGGGAGTTATGGGGTTAGAACAAACGGGCAGATCAATCAGAACACCGGTTATTTAGGCGTTTTAATCAAAATAAGATCTTCCTGAGGAGGAGTTAACCAACGAGCTCCATCTGCAGTGATAACGGCCATTTCTTCAACCGAAATAGTTTTGGTCGTGGAGTCAGATAGCGTCCAAGAATGAAAACCATCGAATGCGAACGTCATTCCGGGGCGAAGCACCTGAGCCGGGTTGGAGGCCAGTTCGCGGCCTAAGGCTCCTCCGCTTAAAC
>JAURGV010000210.1 GCA_030833605.1 Rhodothermales bacterium | reverse complement strand
AACGGGAGATCAGTCCGTTTTCGTGGAAAACCTGATTAAAGATCTGGAAAACAACATCATTAGCGGTCTAATTTTCGTTATCGCTGTTTTGTTGTTCTTCTTGGGAGCTAGAAACGCCACATTGGTGGGCATCGCGATTCCGCTTTCCATGTTTATTTCGTTCTCCGTTTTCCAGGCGCTGGGGTACACGTTAAACTTCATCATCCTGTTCTCCATGATCATAGCCTTGGGGATGTTGGTCGATAACGCGATTGTAATCGTAGAAAACATCTTCCGTTTTCGAGAAGAGGGTCACTCCCGGTTCGACGCAGCAAAAAAAGGAACGGCTGAAGTTGCGGGTGCAGTGATTGCATCTACCGCCACAACGGTGGCAGTTTTCTTCCCCATGCTTTTTTGGCCCGGCATGATCGGTGAATTCATGAGTTGGATGCCGCTGACGTTGATCATCACGCTGCTCTGCTCACTGTTCGTTGCCTTAATTATAAACCCAGTTTTCACCGGCATATTTATTCGCTTAGACGGAGAAATTGACGCGCCCCGTACGAAGGCTACAAAACGACTGACAACGGTCGTGATTGCAGTGTTGGGCACGGCGTTGGGAATTGCTAATTGGAAAACCTTAGTGGTGTTCGTTGTCGGCGTACCGCTGGTGATGTATGTGCACAAAAACGTGTTCAAACCAATCGGCGACAATTTTATCAAAACCGGCTTGCCCGGCATCGTAGAACGCTACCGATACATTTTGAATTGGATGTTGATCCGGGATTACACAGGAAAACATGCATTTCTGAAAAACACATTCGGACTGAGCAGTTTGACCTTGGGTTTTGTATTCCTCGTTTTGGGAGGATTAGTAAGTACTACGCTTGGACAGGCTTCTGGCATGTTATTCTTGGTCCCGGGTGGTGTGCTTTTAGCAGTCGGCGTTGTCGTAGTATTGCTGCACACGTTTGAGTCTATCATGCTTGGACGACAAAGCAGTATTAAAGCAGGGATCATATTTACGGTATTCTCTGCCTCGTTTTTGACGCTGATGTGGTACTTAGAGAAAGATGTTGACTTGGCGACCGCTTCCGAGTTGTTGCTTTTTCCCTTTTTCGTGATTGTTGCTGGATTGATGGGAAAACTATTCTTGAAGAAAGACCATCTCATTTTGACCGATAACCGCGCCATTTTATTAAACGCATCGGTTGGATCGTTGATATTGATCGTATTCATGTTCGCGATGGCTCCTACCGGCGTAGAATTCTTTCCCAATACTTCTCCTTCTCAGATCATGGTTACGGCTGAAGGTCCCTTGGGAATGAATATTGATGCGTCGAATGAAATGGCTACAGAGGCCAGCCGTCGACTTGAACAATTGCTCCAGGGTTCGGACGGAGCTAGGAAAAACATTAAAAACATGATGGTCAACGTTGGTGTAAGCGCCGACGCTATGAGAGGTAGCTCTGCTGCAAGTCCCGAACGCTCCCGGGTAACGCTGAACGTGGTGGACTACAAGGACCGAGAGGAAGATAGTTTCGATACCTTGGAGCGTATTAGATCCCAGCTTCAAGGCATCCCTGGGGCCGAAATTTCCGTTGATAAAAACCAAAACGGGCCACCGACCGGACCGCCAGTAAACATTGAAATTACGGGACCTGATTTTAGTGTGATTTCAGACATTGTTGCAAACGTTCGAGGCTTGTTAAAAAGGGCGTCAGAATCTAGACAGATCGAGGGTTTGGTCGATGTCCAAGACAACTTGAGTGCAGGTCGCCCCGAAATACAGGTCGTTATTGATCGGGAACGCGCTGCGCGTTTTGATATCTCAACTCGAAAAATAGCTTCCACCGTTCGCGCCGCTGTAAATGGTATTGAAGCCGGCAAGTTTAGAGATGACGAAGAGGACTATGATATCGTGGTTCGTTTGCGCAAAGACGATCGAGCTTCGTTAGAGTCCTTGAAAAACTTGACCATCATGGAAGAGGGTACGCAGATTCCTTTGGTTTCTGTAGCAGATCTAGAAGTCGGAGGAGGCCTAGGCAGCGTGACAAGGTTAGATCTAGCCCGTGTTGCAACGGTAACGGGTTACGCCGCACCAGGTTATAACAATGCCGATGTTTTGGCTGCAGTTCGAACCTTTTTAGCCGAATATGAAGCCGGGATGCCTCAAGGTTATACTATGAGTTATACCGGAGAGAACGAAGAGCAATCCGAAAGCTTTGGTTTTCTTTCGATCGTGATGCTAGTTGGGGTGTCGTTGATCTTTATGATCATGATTGCTCAATTTAACCACGTTTCGTCGCCCTTCATCATCATGGTGGCCGTTGGATTTAGCTTGATTGGCGTCATGCTGGGACTCATCTTAACGAGGACGCCATTCGGTTTGATGACCTTTATTGGCGTGATCTCGCTGGCGGGGATCGTCGTGAACAACAATATTGTATTGATTGATTACACCATGCAATTGCGCGCTAGGGGCGTCGATAAACGCATGGCGATTATCGACGCAGGCGCCACTCGCCTTCGCCCGGTGTTATTAACGGCAACCACAACAGTTTTAGGATTGATTCCGCTCACTTTTGGAATAAACGTTGACTTTGTGGGTCTTTTGGTTGATTTGAAGCCTAACTTCCAATTTGGATCGGAAAACACCCAGTTTTGGGGTCCCATGGGAACAGCTATTATTTCGGGACTTACGTTTGCTACCTTCTTGACGTTGGTTATCGTTCCTGTTATGTATTCTGTCTTCGATTCAGTGGCCACACGCATGCAATTGGCGCTAAAAGGCTCCGTCCCCGAAGAAACCCATCACCCATAAAGATTTATGCGATCTCTGTCCGAATTCCCGGATGCTCATTTACGAATTTTTGAACGCCCGGAAGTACCCGAAGCGGATGCCATTCAAACCGTATTCTTAGTTGGCATTTGCGGAACAGGAATGGGGTCGTTAGCCGGCCTCTTTCATCAGGCTGGGTATAGTGTATCGGGCTCCGATGCGGCCACTTGGCCGCCCATGAGCGAACGCCTAGCAGAGATGAATATCCCTGTTCGAGAGGGTTTCAATGCCGCTAATCTAGCGTTTGGCCCTGATTTAACGGTTATTGGCAATGCGTGCACGCCGACTCATGTGGAAGCGGCTGCGGCTCGAGATGGCGGAATGGTGCAACTGTCGTTTCCAGAGGCAGTGGCCCACTTTTTTATTCGCGATCGAAGATCCCTCGTTGTTGCCGGGACTCATGGTAAAACCACAACAACCAGCCTTTTAGCCCATGTTTTTAAAACATCGGGCCGCGACCCGGGCTTTTTGGTTGGCGGTGTGATGAACAACGACAATGTTAGTTACGCTGTTGGCTCGGGACCGCACTTCATTATTGAAGGCGACGAATACGACACCGCGTATTTCGACAAGCGTCCTAAGTTTATGCACTACCGCCCTACCACGGCGATTGTGACCTCTATCGAGTTTGATCACGCCGACATTTATACGTCCATGGACGATTATCGGGCAGCCTTCGGTGCATTTGGACGCAGTGTACCTGAAGATGGCCTTATCGTACTCTGCGCAGAGGATCCTGAGGTGCGCCGTTTGGCTGCTGCTGTCCATTGCCGAACGTTGATGTACGGGATGGGAAGCCAAGACTTGGATGTGACGGCGGTAAATCTAAAAACGGGAAGCGATGGACAGCGTTTTGACCTCGTGGTTAAAGGGGTTATCGTGGGTCGCATTTGGTTGCCCCTAAGCGGACGTCATAACCTGTTAAATGCACTGGCCGTCGCAACGGTGGCTCTTGAAGAAGGGATCACTTTTGAAGAACTAGTCGCCGCTTTTGGATCCTTCAAAGGCATCCAACGAAGACAACAAATTCGGGGCGAAGAAGGTGGGGTTATTGTGCTGGACGACTTTGCCCACCATCCAACCGCCGTAAAGGCTACCGTTCAGTCGGCGTGTGAACGTTGGCCGGACAGGCGAATCGTGGCCATATTTGAACCCCGATCGAATTCCAGTCGCCGTAAAATCTTCGAGGAAGGGTATGCGGCTGCTTTTGACGAAGCTAAGCTGGTGTTTTTGAGTAAGCCTCCATTTCGGCATAATGACTCTAAAGAGGACTTTATGGATATCGATAGCTTAATAGAACGCATTAGCAACGGCGGAATTCCAGCTAAAGCCGCTGAAGGGGCGGAAAACCTCCTTCCTCTCATATTAGAGACCGTTCGACCGGGTGACGTGGCGCTGATCATGAGCAACGGTGGGTTCGGCGGCATCCACAATTCCCTGCTCGAGGCCCTGAAAAATCGATAATTTTCTTTATCGTTTTTTTAGACGCACGCAATAATATTCAACCTGTGCCGTTATAGTTTTGATATGTGGCAATACAGGTACTCGGTACCCTTTTGAAGCGGGCGAAACCAAGGTTTCGCCCGCTTCATCCAGAAATTATCACTCTGGAAAGC
>JAURGV010000020.1 GCA_030833605.1 Rhodothermales bacterium | reverse complement strand
AGCCCAACACATTATTGAAAATGTGAAGCTAAACGGCGAGGTGATTCGTTTGGACGGCGGCGTCCGAATGGGAGCGAAGTAAGACTAACCCAAACGGCGAAGCAAGTTCACAAGCGGTGTCGACCGGGAAGAATAAGGCGGCTGAAATGGATGCATTATCCATGATCCCCATTTTCTTTTCATCACGACCTGCTCGTTACTGAACGCCCTAAATCCAGCTTCCCCGTGGGAGCGACCTATTCCGGAGTTGCCTTCACCACCAAACGGACCGAAGGGCTGGATGAATTGCAACAAGGTGGTATTTGAACAGACCGCACCGGTTCGAATAAGCTTTGAAAAGCGTTCGGGAAGGGCTTTTTTGGAAGAAAAAACATAGGTGGAAAGGGGAGCCGGTCGAGACAGGATTTCCTTTAGGGCTTCCTGTTCTGAAGAGACGGAAAGAACGGGGAGAATGGGGCCAAATATTTCTTCCTCAAGAAGGCGCGTTTCCTTTGGTAAATCAACCATTATGGATGGTTCGAAATACCTTTCTTCCGGGTCCACACCGCCTCCAAAAAACGTAGATCCACCTCCTTGTTCAGCTTCTTTGAGCATCGAATGGAGCCTTTCGAAATGCCTCGAAGTCACAATACGGGCATAATTGGACGTTTTTCGTTCTTCCGCCGTGGATCCGTACATCCGTTCTATTTGGGCGACCATTTCGGTCAAAAGCCTTTCTTTCACGGACGCATGAGCCAAAACGTAATCCGGTGCGATACAGGTTTGACCCGCATTCGAAAACTTTCCAAAACAAATCGCTCTCGCCGCTGCTGGAATGTCGGCGGTTTCATCAACATAAACCGGTGATTTTCCGCCCAGTTCTAGGGTCACAGATGCTAGGTTTTTAGCGCCAGCCGCCATGATTAATTTCCCAACAGCGACGCTTCCCGTAAAATGAATGTGCGCAAACGGCAGTTCTAGCAGCTCTTTGGCAACGGTCTGATCCCCTTCAAACACGAATCCTTCTTCCGGTGGATATACTTTTTCAATGATCTCTTTAATCAATGAACTAGTTTTGGGAGTCAATTCCGATGGTTTAATCACAAAAGGGCTCCCCGCTGCCGTTGCATGCACCACGGGTCCCATGGTCAGCAAAATGGCGTAATTCCACGGGGTAATAATTAAACTGGGGCCCTTGGGTTGAAAAGCAACTTCGGTGGTGGTGCCAATTAAATAGATCGGGGTCTTTTTCCGTCGGGGTTTGACCCAGGATTTTAAATAACGGATAGCGTGGTTTATTTCGAAAAAGGAAGCCGCAATCTCCGCTAGGTCAACTTCATAGCTCGGTTTCCCGAAATCATCCCACAAGGCCTTCTGGAGGTCGGTTTGCCTCGCAATCAATTCGATTTTCAGATCGGACAAGCGTTTAATGCGTTCAGAAATGGACGGAAACGGATGTCCGCCAAAGTGACGACGCTGTAACAAATAAACTTCTTGGGGCGACATGGTTTTCGTACCTTCAGGGCATGTTAACTCTCGACCTAATATATGAGGCGGCCAGTCAAATAGGAGGCCGTATTTACCAAACTCCGGTAGAAGAATCGCACGTTTTGTCGGAATTGATGGGCGTTCCCGTGTGGTTGAAACTCGAAAACACTCAGGTAACGGGTAGTTTTAAGGCGCGCGGCGCCCTTTTTTCATTGATTCAGGCCCAAAAAAGGGGTCAAAATCATGTCGCGACCTGTTCAGCTGGAAATCACGGCAAAGGTGTAGCGTGGGCCGCATCGGTTTTGCGCATGGAGGCCACCATTTTCGTTCCGGCCAGTGTGGACCCGGTTAAAGTCAATGGCATCCGGAAGCATGGCGCAAATGTGCATATTTCGGCATTTGACGGATACGATGAAACCGAAGCTTGGGCCAAACTAGAGGCGGAAAGATTGGGTCTGCCTTTCATCAGTGCCTTTGACGATTTCGACGTGATGGCTGGAAATGGAGGCACACTGGCGTTAGAAATTTTAAATCAAGTCCCTGGGGTTCAGTCGGTCGTTTTGCCCGTTGGAGGGGGCGGCATGGCCTCTGGAGTGTCGTTTGTATTGAAAGAACAATCCAATGCCCAACTGGTGGTGTGTCAGCATCAAGAGTCAGCGGCCTTTTATCATTCTGTGCAAAAAGGGTATTCGGTCTTAACGATGCCGCCGATCCAAACGCTTGCCTCCGGTCTGGAAGGTGGTTTTGGGTTAAACACGTTTGAAGTGTTGAAAAACCGATTTGATCATATTCATTTGGTCGACGAGCCTTCTATTCGAAAAGCCATGGTTTGGATGATAAAAGAGCATCAATGGATTGTTGAGGGCTCGGCTGCAGCCGCCGTGGCTGCCTGTTTGGATGCCTCCTTTCCGAAATCGGCGGGCCCCATTGTGGTTGTGATATCCGGAAGAAATGTGGCATTGGCAACGGTTCAAGATGTGTTGAATCGTCCTTAGAGGTGTTCCTTTTGCGGGTGTTCATAAGCTATCGCGCACCGAACGCGTTTCTGATTTACCTTAGTCTATCTGTTTCATTTTGTTAGCCTGTTTTATGCCATGAGATCACGATTTTACTTCGCTTCGTTGCTGTTGAGTATCCTTTTAATCGGAAGCGTCCTTCCCAGTACGGTTTCTGCTCAGCGTAAGAACTTGCCTCCGGTAATGGATAGCAAAGTCAAAGCGACCTCGCCCGACGCCCGACGCACAGCCTATGCAATCCGTCAAAACCTTCTCGCATCGTCGCTGCTACGCGATGTACCCGTAAAAAACATTGGCCCAACGATAATGAGCGGCCGCGTAGTCGACATTGACGCGTGGGAAAAGGACCCTTCTCATTTTGTGGTCGCTTATGCGTCGGGTGGACTTTGGATAACGCGGAACAACGGCCAATCGTTTGACCCGTTGTTTGATCACCAAGGGGTAATGACCATTGGAGACGTGGCGGTGGACTGGAATTCAGGTACGATTTGGGTTGGAACGGGCGAAAATAACTCCAGCCGTTCTTCGTATTCAGGCGATGGGGTGTATAAGAGCACCGATTGGGGTAAAAGCTGGATGCACATGGGACTGGCAGGAACGCATCGTACCGGCCGGATTGTGATTGATTCAGCGAACCCTTCCAACGTGTGGGTCGCTTCCCTTGGAGCGCTGTATTCGGCTAACGACAATCGTGGCGTCTACAAAACCACGGATGGCGGCACAACCTGGAAAAAAACACTTTTTGTAAACGGTTTAACCGGAGCTGTGGACTTATCGGTGGATCCCAATAATTCCAACGTCTTGTATGCAGCGATGTGGGAGCGTGATCGACGCGCCTGGAATTTTGTCGAAGGCGGAACCGGTTCGGGCCTGTATAAAAGCACCGATGGTGGAGACACCTGGGCCAAAATAAGTGGGGGACAGTCCGGTTTTCCAGACGGCGAAGGCATTGGCCGCATTGGGGTTACGGTATTTCCGGGTAACTCCAACGTGTTGTATGCTTCGGTTGATAACCAGAATTACGATCCCAATGGCGAAAAGCGAACCGCTGCAGAAGGATTGAGCCGAGACGATCTTCGGGCCATGAGCTCACCCGCTTTTTTGGCGTTGCAAGATTCGACCATTAAAGCATACTTAACCCGGGAAGGGTTTCCTTCGCAATACGACGTGAAAGCCGTTCGGGAAATGGTACAAAAGGGCACGATTGAGCCGATAGCATTGGTCGATTTTGTGGACGATGCGAACGCGCAATTGTTTGAGACCTCCATCATTGGATTGGAAGTCTACCGGTCTGAAGACGGCGGTGCGACCTGGAAGAAAACACATACCGAAGCCCTAGATGGCGTGTATAGCACGTACGGCTATTATTTCGGCGAAATTCGGGTTGCACCCGACAACGAAGCGCAAATTTATGCGCTTGGGGTACCCATTATCCGCTCGGACGACGCCGGTATGACCTGGAAGTCTGTTGGGGCCCAGCACGTGCACTCCGATCATCAAGCGCTTTGGATGAACCCTAATCGGGCAGGTCACATCATTGAGGGTAACGATGGTGGGCTTAATATGTCGTACGATGCCGGTGAGACGTGGTCCAAGTTGAATATTCCCGCCGTTGGCCAATTCTATTTCATTACGACGGACAATGCGCCCAATTACCGGGTTTACGGTGGGCTGCAAGACAATGGCGTATGGGTGGGGCCACATTCTTACACAGCTAGCTACGGTTGGTTTGACGGCGGTAAATATCCGTACGAAGGCATTGGCGGTGGCGACGGCATGCAGGTTCAGGTAGATACCCGAACCAACGAACTCGTCTACTTCGGATCGCAATTCGGATTCTATTCTAGATTGGATCGGACAACGGGGGATCGCATTTCCATTCGGCCGCGCCATGAACTGGGTGAAAAACCGCTTCGTTTCAATTGGCAAACGCCCATTTTATTGTCTTCTCACAACCAGGACATTTTTTATTACGGTGCCAATCGGTTGTATCGCTCCTTCAACAAAGGGGAAGACCTGCAATCCATTTCGCCTGATTTGACCCATGGGGGTCAGCCCGGAGACGTACCCTATGGCACGCTGTCAGCGATTGACGAGTCGACCTTCAAATTCGGATTGATCTACACCGGAAGTGACGATGGGATGATTCACGTGACCAAAGATGGCGGCGTTTCGTGGGCAAGAATCGACCAAAAACTACCCCAAAATCTGTGGGTGAGCCGCGTACAGGCATCCAGGCACAAGGAATCTAGAGTGTTTGCCTCGCTAAATGGCTACCGTTCCGACCACTTTGATGCGTACGTGTATCGTTCGGAAGATTACGGCACTACCTGGAAGCGGATAGGGACTGATTTGCCCTTAGAACCCGTCAATGTGGTCTTAGAAGACCCATCCAACGCCGAGATTATTTATGTGGGTACCGACCACGGAGTCTATGTCTCGTTAAACGGCGGGACCTCGTTTATGGGCCTTTCAGGCGATCTTCCTAACGCCCCCGTCCATGATTTGAAAATCCAGGAACGGGAAAAAGATTTGTTAGTGGGTACGCACGGGCGTTCCATTTACCTAATTGACATTGAAGAGCTTCAGCAATTAAATGCCGAACTGTTAGCCAAGCCGGTTCATGCCTTTGCGCTTTCTGATGTGGCCTACAGCGCCGGTTGGGGAATGAAGCGCGGCGCATTTTCGCAAACGAGCGAGCCTTCCATGAAGGCTACGGTCTATGCTTCCGAAAGTGGAACAGCACAGGTCGAAGTCAAAACCAAAGATGGGGAAACCCGGCAAACCCTTGAAGTGGACGTCCACCCAGGCCTGAATTTCGTTTCGTATGACGTGACGATGGACAGCGGGGTGGCGACTGGACTAGAAAAAGGGCCTAAACAAGCAGGTAACGGGATGTTTTACCTCACCCCTGGTGAGTACGTAATGTCATTCACCGTTAACGGAGCTACTACTGAACAAGCGTTTAAAGTGACAGAGCGCGCTGGCCGACGATTCGGCGGTGAGCCTGAACCGGCACCGGGCGTTCAGTATCAGATTAAAAAGTAGGCGAGCCGCGAGGTACTATTAAGGAGCTGCTACAGTCGCGAATTCGTCCAGCATGGAAAACGCTGGTTTCGAAAAGGACTCTATAGGTAGCGACAGCTGCACCAAGTACGAATCGCGTAACGTTTGGAATTCATTCGTGTATTGGACCGGAACAGGTCCAGACGAAGGGAATTTCTCGCGGCGATGGTCCACCTGAACCCCATTTTTCCAGAATCGGTAGCACACGTGATTGCCGGTTGCAAGACCCGTTGCACCAACGTACCCAATGACTTGGCCTTGTCTGACTTGTGTTCCAGGTCGCATGCCGGAAGCAATTTTGGACATATGTAAGTATTGGGTGGTGTACGTACTGTTGTGCTTAATCTTAACGTAATTACCGTTGTATTGACCGTACTTGGCTTCGGTAACGACCCCACTTCCTGTCGCACGAATGGGAGTTCCTCGATCGGCGGCGTAGTCGGTACCCAAATGCGCTTTATATCGCTTTTGGACCGGATGGAAGCGTCGAGAAGAGTATCCAGAACTAATGCGCGAAAAATCTACAGGTGCCATCAAGAAAGCTTTTCTTAAGCTATTTCCTTTTTCATCGTAATGTTCGCGAAGGTCGCCGCCATCAAAATAAAATCCGTAGTAGTCTTCCCCTGAATGCACAAAACGTGCTGCTAGGATCTCGCCAATACCTACCACATCGTTATCTACTACTTGCTCTTCGTATATAATGCGGAACGAATCGCCTTGCTGGATGCGATAGAAGTCAATCTGCCAAGCAAATACATCGGCCATCGTAACGGCGACCGCAGGATCTACATCTTGCTCCGCCAACGTGACGTAAAGCGAGCTATTGATTACACCCGTTACCTCTTTGGTCCGAATAGCCACATCGCGTTCTTGTAAATGGATGCTTGGATTTTCACCGAGATCAAAAACCACATAACTGGTTTGATCTTTCGCATAAACCATCATTTGAGCGACGCCTGCCGTATCGGAGTACACGCGGTAGGGTCGATTGGCCTTGAGTTGACGGACATCAAACGTAGACCTGCCCTCCTGAGCGATGGTCACAATGCGCTGATAATCCACCTGAAAGGGCGTTAAGAGATCAGAAAACGTTTCATTCGATTCAACGACGTAGTCGGAAACCTGATAATTGGACTGGTCTATGCCAAATTCGTCTATGCCGAGCGCAGCAGTCCGGATAATATCGTCGTCAGGTTCAGTTCTAGAAATCGAGTGGCTGTTGGTTTTAATGACCAGAAGGGTACCAAGAGCAATAAGAATGGCTACGACGAGTAACGGTCGGTCTCGCATGGCTAATGTCAGTTAGAAATAGTTACGGATGAACAGGGCGGAAGAACAACATACGAGCGACTAATGGTATTCATAGAATAACGATTAAGCAGGTATGTTTCGTATGCCACGGTAAAAATGCCTGCAAAACTAGTTGGATTCGGTCGCCTTCCACTTGGGCTCTGGCACCCGGTACTGATGATTTACCCATCTCGCCGCGGTGAATAATGCATCCGATAAACGATTTAAGTATATGGTGCAGAACGAGTTAATGGGTTCTTTCTCGGCTAGCGAAATAACCCGTCGCTCGGCTCGGCGGCACATGGATCGAGCAAGGTGAAGGTGCGCAGCCAGTTCATGACCACCGGGTAAAATGAACGATTTTAAGGGCTCAACCTCTTCGTCAAAGGCATCAATTTCTTCTTCCAATCGAAGAATCGCGGCCTCTGGAAATCGAGCAATCCGAACTTTGGCATCCGACGGCGTAGCTAAATCGGCCCCCAAATCAAACAATTCACTCTGAACACGAGTGATCCACTTGGTCAAAATCTCTTCGGTTGATGGTGTTTCGGAGGCGCCGGCAGATGGAGCCCCTTCGCTGGTTTGTTCGGCGGTCGAATAACTCCATCCCTTATTCAATGAGATGGACGCGCGGACAACGCCCAACTGCGAATTGAGCTCATCAACGGTACCGTATGCTTCTATGCGGATATGATCCTTCGTTACACGAGGGCCTCCAAATAGGCCTGTCGTTCCATCATCTCCTGTTTTCGTGTATATCTTCATGAGGATTCTGACCCTGCCCTTTAAAGCGAACCGTTGGGAAGAGCCGTTTGATAATGAATTTGAATTTTGCCGTTTACGTTCTGAACAACCGAAGCATCCATTCGGAAAACGGAGGCGAGTAGGGAGGCGTCTAAAACCGTGGTAGGATCTCCGTCTGCAGCGACCTTTCCGTCAGCCAATACAATTAGGTGGTCACAAAAACGTGCCGCCATTTCTAAATCGTGGAAGGCACCGACGGCCGTTTTGCCTTGATCAACCAAACTTCGGACGTGCTGTAAAAAGTCGAATTGATGGTGCACATCCAAATAGGTAGTAGGTTCGTCCAGTAGAAGAATATCTGCCTCTTGAACCAAAGCTTGGGCCAAAAAAACGCGCTGTTGCTCACCACCCGAAAGGGAAGCAAAGGATCGATTGCTAAATCCTTTCATATCGACCTGTTTTAAGGCCTCGCTGACTAACCGCGTGTCTTCCGAATTGTAGTTTGAAAGCAGTTGCTTATGCGGGGATCGCCCCAGCAAAATCAATTCATCCACTTTGAAATCAAACGGAATGGCATGCGACTGGCGAACAAATGCAAGGCGTTGGGCCAATCGTTGAACCGGCCAATCCGAAACCGAACGGCCATCCAACTGAAGCGATCCAGAATACGGAATGAGACCTGCCATGGCCCGAAGGAGGGTCGTTTTTCCACTTCCATTAGGTCCTAAAATGCCCGTAAACGATCCCGTTTCGACGGAAAAATCGATCTGCTTAATAATGGGGGAATCCGATAGGGAAACGCCAAGATTAGATGCAGCAATTACAGACATAAATGGGGGTAATTTCGGGGAACGTGAACGGTTAGGACGGGTAGGCACACTTCATTGTCCCTAACCCGCTCTCCTGAGGATACGGTGATACGTAGAATTTCGGTACTCGTTCTAGTTTTCTTAACACTTTCCTCCTGCGACTCCCAACAGCAGCAGGATGATTTCGTTCAATCCGCAGGCGACACGCCCTCCGGATTTGCTCGAACGGATTCCCAAGGTACCATTCTTGACGATGATAAGGACGATTGGCGTATCGCGCCTCTGTACGGTGGAAAGGTCAGATTGGACCCGGCATACCCCAATCCGGCAACCATCGATTTTGTTACGTTGCCTGTGACGGTTCTGGAATTCAATGCCATACAAGGTGGACTCACGTTGAGAGCTCGGGATGCAAACGGAGTGCTTAGAACCTTGGATGACATTCTCAACGCATCAGACCCTGGAGCCTATATTTTCCGCTTTAGTCCAGCGATTCTAGCAAAAACAGGACTGGTACGGCTCTATGTGTTCGATCGAATCGGCGAATTGGTTTCCTACGGGGATTTGATGATTCAATAGCCCATTTTCCCCAATTCCGTCACTTGTTTAGCTATGAATTCGGAAGAGGAAAAATCGCTCGAAGGCAGGAGGTCAATTCCTATTTGTTGGGCATGATCTGCTTCTATTTCGCCTAAATAGTTGCCCCATTTGGCGGATGCCACGGAAACCAACCCATCATTTACGCCTTCCCGGGCATACATCATGGAGTTGAACGGGCGCAACAAAGGGTTCATAGAGCGCAACGTTCCTTTTCCAGAGCTTCCTGCAAACGAGCGATACACCACGCCCTCCGCATCCAACACATCGGGATTGAACGAATTGGATAGAGCGGTGGGAGTTAATTGCTGAATCGCCCGGTGAAAATCCGTACCGCTATTTTCCATGGCGTGCTCCCCAATCCAATTGGCCGCATCGTGCAGCCACTCTTGGACTTTTCCGGGTTGTTCAAGGACGATTTCCGCCAAAGAAGACCCTCTGTGGGGTGTCGAAATCGTGGTTAGCGTGGCGACATGCTCTGCCATGTCCAATTTGGAAATCAAATACCGGGCATCCAAACCGCCCATGGAATGAGCGATGAGGTTCACTTTTGAGGCCCCCGTGGTTTTTAGAACGTAGCCAACACGGTCCTTCCACATGGATGCTCGTTCAGGAATGGTGTGATAGGGGGAGACATTGGGAGCAAAGGCCATCACACCGCGCATCCGTAAATACATGGCCTCGTCGTTTAAATGACCTCCTTTCGCTAGAAAAGCAAGCAAACCGAATCCGTGCATTAAAACGACGGGATGGTGTACGACAATCACTTCGGGCTGCGGAAATGGAACGAGCTTTGTGAGCCTCCGGACGGCATTTTTGGTTAATTTTGCCATGTTTTACCCTATCAAATAGAGGAAAAGAGAGGCTCCCAATGGTGCAATAATATTGTCGTTCATAGGGAGGGGGGCGGCTTCAAGACCAGCCGCGATAAACACCGCGACCAATAAGGACCAGGTTGGATATTCGGCCACCGATACGGGGAGAGAGGGTTGAGAAAATAACAGGGTTATGATCAGACCAAACACTACAAAGGCCAGCGTTCCCTCCACCGAACTGGATGTACTCAATCGATGTTTTCCAAGTTTTCGTCCCACCAAAGCCGCTGCAGCGTCACCAATCATAAACATAACGAAAGTGTAAATCGCGATATTTCCAGGGAATAAAACCGCCAATACGGTAAAAGAAGCCGTGACCCAGGAAGCCCCATTGATGGGTGGTTTTTCAGGATCGAAATGCCGCTCTTCGGGCCGCATCATAAATCCGAAAATAGCGTCAAAAACACCGTGTACGGCCTTGTTTTTACCTCTCAACAGGTCGAGTGTGATGGCGGTTATACTCAAGGGTACGAGAATCCATAGCGCGATCGTTTTACCTAGCAAGACATACCCCAACGGATAGGCTAAAGCCAACAAGTGGAGGCTTTTGCGATAGATTTCGCCAGAATAATTTAGTGAGGAGGACATATGATTATGGAACTATGCTCGGTTGCCGAGGGTCGCACCCCAGTTCAGCACCGAAGGTACGATCAAAAACACATTAAACGCTGCCAGTCAAATTATGAATCTACCCGTTGTTTATGTAGACAATCACGTATTGGTGGTAGAAAAGCCAGCCGGCATGTTGTCTCAAGAAGATCGTACTAAAGACTTGGATGTGTTAACCGCCGCGAAGCAGTGGGTTAAAATCGAGTTTGAAAAGCCTGGAGCAGTGTTTTTGGGCCTCATTCACCGACTAGACCGACCAGCTTCGGGATTAATGGTGATCGCGCGGACGTCGAAGGCGGCCGCGCGTTTATCCGAGCAGTTTGCAAAACGGACCGTTAAAAAGGTTTACGTCGCACTGGTCGAAGGGACACCCAACAAAGGGGATGTTTACGAGGATTGGCTTCACAAGTGGGATGAAAATGTACGGGTTGTTGAAGAAGGAAAAGGCGGTGCTAAAAAAGCCGTAATGACCGTTAGTGACGTCCGTAAATTTGGCGACAAATCGTTGGTGCGCATTGACTTGTCCACAGGGCGGGCTCACCAGATACGGGTTCAATTGGCCTCTCGCGGCTTTCCCATTGTGGGTGATTTCCGGTACGGTTCGCGTACCCGCCTAGACGGAAAAAACATTGCCCTACACGCCGGACTGCTCGCTTTTAGCCATCCAACAAAAAAGGAGCCCATGGTATTTACTACCGGTGTTCCGGATTCATGGCCTGCCGATGTGCAGCACGGAGCCGAACAAATGCTGGTATTGAAGTAGTCCCATCGAGCCTCCCATCGAGAGCCCCATTGAGCCTCCCATCGAGCTTCCTTTGGCGGGCAAACGTGCATTTAGGGTGAAGAAAAGGCGTCTTTGAGGCCGTCGGACGTGAAATGTCGGGGAAGAGAGGCATCCTTCATCAAGTCTAAAAACACGGTGGGCCTTTCCGTCGCTACCTTCCGGCTAATGGTTTTTTAAAGTCCCGGTTACGTGTCTAAATCAATCTCACATTTCACTGATTTGAATGGAAGCGCCTCTTCGGGCGTATTATTCCCCGTTCAAGCCCCTTTGCATATTGCTAAAGGGGACAAAGTGGGTGTTGTGCTGTTGGTTCCAGGAGCGCCTGAATCCAAAAGCGATATTTTTGCCTACCTCTCCAAGCAGTTCATGCTTCCGGACAGTCGAGCAACAGGGATTAAATTTTGGGCATCTCGGTTTCAATCTCGACTGAAAGCTCGTCTTTCAACCCCACGTTTCGTTCACGAATACGAAGCTATTGGTGGGGGAGATTCTATTAATCGGTTTAATCGCGAGCAAGCGGTAGATCTGGATCGCAGACTGAAAAGCAGCTCAGTGGTACCGGTTGGGGTTAGCATGGAAACCTATGTTGCCTCTCCGTTTGGATGCCCATCTATGAAAGATGCGGCCCGGAAGATGGAAAAAGACGCCATTACGCATATTATTTTGCTTCCGTTGTTCCCTCAGTTTGCTTCCCACACAACGGGATGCGCATTGGCTGAATGGGGAAAAACGATTTCCGAGTTTTCGTTGGTGAATTGCCCTTCAACCACCGTTTGGGAATTTGCTGTTCGGGATTCGTTTTTAAGCGCCTTAAACGAACGAATCGATCAAGGACTTCAGCGCTTTTCCAGAGCCTTACGTTCGGACGTTGCGTTGTTGTTCGTTGCGCACGGCAACAAAGAGTCGCTTTCGGCAAAAGACAAAGACCCTTACTGCTGCATGGTCCATAACACAGTGGATCGCGTCATGAAGCAGCGCGACGACAACCGCACGTTTGAGTTTACCTTTGTAAAGCGTAAAGATCGCGGTGAAGGAGTCGAATCGAGTTTGAAAACGAAGATTCGCAAAATGGTCCAGGATGGGAAGCGCGCCGTTTTAGTGGTTCCTGTTGACCAAGTATCAGAGCAATTTGACTCTTCGTATTTGTTGGAAGCCGACTTAAGAAAAGTATCTGATACGCTCGGAGTAACACACTATCACGTAGTCTCCGGCATAAACTGTCACCCCTTGTTTATGTCCGGTTTGACCGATTCGGTGTTGGATTCAATCGTTCCGAAATCAACGTTGGAGCGCCGAGCTGAACTATGCCAAATGGCATGTCCAAAGCCGATGTGGGATTCTAATTCCGCACCCACTTCAGCGTGTTCCATCTGTCCGTATCATCCGACCCAGAATGCCGTAGGCGAATCGCCTCCTTCGATGGCTCATTCTGAATTGAAAAAGGAAACCTCGAAATCGACTACGAGCCCTTCCAAGCCGGTTTAGGTTGCTGAGTCCACCACGTCGGTGGAAAAGAACGTGTTGAGTTCGGCCAGCGTTTCTTTCGAAGTCTCGATATCTCGAATAATTTTACCCTGACTGAGCAGCGTTATTCGATCGCATACTTCTGTCACGTGCCCTAAGTCATGACTGGAAATGATCATCGTGGTATGATTCTCTTTACCGGTGCGGATCAGGATTTCTTTGAGTCGAATTTGGGACGGTGGGTCTAAGTTGGCAAACGGCTCGTCCAATATGACGAAGTCTGGAGAAACGAAAAGGGCTGCCAATATGCCCACTTTCTTGGCATTTCCAGTGGATAGATCCCGTAGCAGTCGTTTTGAGTCGACCCTTGAAATGGGCAGAAAACCCTCGAAGGCTTCTAGTTTTTGGTAGGTTTCTTTTTTTGAGATCCCAAAGGCGGCCCCGACAAATTCCAAATATTCCGGAATAGTCAAGTATTCTACCAGAAAAGAGCGATCTAAAAACGAACCTGTTACCGCTCTCCACGAGTTATCGGCTTCCAGCGCCCGCCCATTGATGCGGATACTGCCTTGATCCGGTCGCAACAAGTCTAAAAGCAGGCTTAAAAAGGTAGTTTTTCCTGCGCCATTGCTCCCGACTAAGCCCAATAGCTCTCCCGATTCCAGATTCCAGGCTGGAATGGAAAGGGCGACTTTGGAGTCGTACCGCTTCTCCATTTGATTAAATTCAACCCGCACTCTTTGTAAAACCCTCAATCATCTTGTGTTTTCGACCGTTCAAACCGCGGGCAAAATAGTGTGTCCAAACGTCTGTTAATAGAATACTTACAAATCCTATCGACGCGAGCAGGATGAGTGCAATCTTCGGCGAATCATTCATCGCCATCATAAAGAGTACCGGTGGCAAAGCGGTTGGAATAAACCACAACCAGTGCTTAGCAGAAAAGCCTTCATAGTTAAAAAAGCCACCACTTTTCCCAATATCGATGGCCTGATTGTTTCGTGCTGCCAATTCCATGATCAATACGGTTGTTATGCCGGCATTGTAGAATAGAAATGCGAAATGCAGCGGTACTAAATCGCTGCGAAACGAAATAAAAAGGGGAAGGGAAATAACAAAAAGAGCCACACAGGAGCCCTGCAAAACGATTAATTTTGCTTTCACCATGGCAGAAAAGGGCACATCCCTGGTCACCAGAGCCTGGTAGTGTTCACTATCCCACCCAAACATAAGTTGACCGTAATTCAAAACGAATCCCCCGGAGGCGAATAGGCCCACTAGAGCGGAAAAGGCGGAGCTATTTACGGCCGTTCCGGTTCCCAACATGAATACCAAATACATGGTTGAAAACAGCAGAGAGACGAGCAAATAGTGCCGCGGCCGACGATTGCGCCAGAGTAATAGCAATTCAAGCCGGACCAAATGGCCCACTAGGCCCCACGATTCAGGAATGTTTAGGCTGGTTACGCGAACCGGTTGGCTACGCGCTTCGGGACTTTTGACGGACTTGAGCAACTGTAGGGTGGATGCAAAAGCGATGGTCCCAAAGACGAGCAATAAGAGCCATATCTCAATAATTTGGCCCGACAAAATCCTGGTGAACATATACTCCGAAACGGGTTGTTGAAGACCTATTCCAGAGGTTTCATCCACAAACGCAGTGATCATAAACAAGGACATAAGCCCATAAAAAAACGGAGCGTTCCGCTGCAAAATGGCCCTTAAAAGGAGATTGGCGTAATGAGAGGTCCCGATTAACAGCATCACCGCTACCATCCACATTTCCGGCGATGAAACGGCGGAAGATTGCTGTACAAATCGCAACCAGAAGGGAACGAAAAACAGGAGAGGGTAAAAATTATGAATGGAAAACAGCGAGGCGCTTTGAAAAAAGGCAATTAGGGCACCACGGCGGATGGGGAGGTGCAAATACGGTATAATCTTGATTTTCGGCGTTTTTTGGAACAAAAAACGCATAAAAAACAAGCTAACGAACATCGCCAATAGATAGCGATTAACCACAGTGACGGGATCGAGCTGCGGCCATACCTCACTGGAAAAACGATCGAAAAAGAACCCCAACGTGAGCAAGATGAAAGCCGAATAAACCAGCATCACGCCAATCACGATGCGAACAAACCATCCTTGCTGGACCTGTATGCGCCGTATAGCAATCCGGAACTGGTTTTTAGCCAGTAAACGAAAGGAAGTAACGAACGTAGCGGGTTTCATGGATTATTTTTTGCGCACAAATTCGAGGTCAATCTCTCTTTTATCGACATTTGCGCTCGCAATTATAACCCGTGTTTGGTCGCCGAGCTTAAATCGCTTTCCACTTCGTGTGCCAACCAGTGAAAAACTACGTTCATCGTACTCGTAGTAATCATCGTTCATGTTTCTGACATGAACCATTCCTTCAACCAGCAACTCGTCCAATTCGATGTAAACCCCAAATTTCGAAACGCCGGCAATCACGCCATTAAATGCTTCCCCGACATGATCGAGTGCAAATTCAACTTTTTTCAGCTTAACGGATTCGCGTTCCGCTTCGGTCGCTTGGACTTCTTGTTCTGAACAATGCTTCATGGCTTCGGCGATATCCTCTGCCTTCGCTTCGGGCCTCCCGGCTAGTCGGTCTTTTACCAATCGATGCACCACCAAGTCGGGGTACCGACGAATGGGGCTCGTAAAATGCGTATAAAAGTCGGCCCCAAGTCCATAATGACCTTTGTTGTCCGCATCGTAGCGGGCTCTCGACATGGATCGAAGAGCAGCTTGTTCAACGACAGCACTTTCGGGCTTTTCGTGAACCGCATCCAAAAGGGCATTTATAGCCTGTGGAGTTACAATTCCTTCACGATTCGGCAATTCGTGACCAAAAGCCGTGACATATTTCGCTAACTGTATGATGCGTTCGGCATCGGGCGGCTCATGGATTCGAAAAGCGAAGGTATGTGGCCGCTGCCCATAATGTTCTGCCACTTGTCGGTTGGCCAACAGCATAAACTCTTCAATGAGTTTGTTGGACTCTTGTCGAAGGCGGGGTACAATGCCAATAGGGTGCCCGGATTCATCCAGTTCAACCCGGACTTCTTGCATATCGAAATTAATGGACCCAGCTTCGAATCGAACGTCACGCATAGCGCGTGCCATTACCGCTAAATGTGCGAGGTCTTCGTGTAGTGCGTGGGTTGGATTCTCCCCAGCGATGATGGTTTGGGCTTCTTCGTAAGAAAGACGGTGTGCCGAGCAAATTACGCTCTCTTCGACGCGAAACGCGTGGACATTTCCTTTTAGGTCTAGTTCAAATACGCAAGAAAACGCCAATCGATCTTCGAGGGGGCGTAGGGAGCAAATCCCATTGGACAACGCATGGGGTAGCATCGGAATGACCCGATCTACCAAATAAACGCTTGTCCCGCGGGCAAATGCGGATTCATCCAGGCGCGTTCCGGGTTTTACGTAGTGGCTGACATCGGCAATGTGGACGCCAACTTCAAACCGATCCTTTCCTAATGCATAAATGTGAAGGGCATCGTCAAAGTCTTTTGCATCGACCGGATCGATGGTAAATACCGTTCGGTGTCTGAAATCGGCTCGCTTTTTGATTTCGGACGCAGGAATTTTGGGACTAATGGCTTCGGATTCTTTTAAAACATCTTCTTCGAAGTCCACGTCCACTCCCAAGCTCATAGCCAAAGCGAGTGTCTTCACGGCCGGATCCGAAGCTTTCCCGATTACTTTAAGAACGCGACCGCGCGGAGCCGCACCTTTATGCTCGAAACCCTCGATGGAAACCATCACTTTATCGCCATGAACCGCACCATTCGTTTGATCGAGCGGTACAAAAATGTCGTGGGTCAGTCTTCGGTCGTCGGGTTCAACGTAGGCAAAGTCTTTGGCGTGATGAAACGTGCCGACCGCGGAGGTCCGCCCTCGTTCCAAAACGGTTAACACCTCTGCCTGTCGCCTGGTGTCACCTCGACTACCCGCGGCTAGTGCAATCTTGACCGTATCGCCGTGCATCGCGGTGTTCATACGACGGGATCGTACAAAAAAATCTTGTTCGTGTCCTTCTACTTTTACAAAGCCGTATCCATCCGGATGTACCGTTAAAACACCCTGTAACTGTCCGGAGGGTGCTTGGAACGTGTATCTATTCCCCTTTACCATCCCAATGGAGCCTTTTTCTGCCAATTCGGTCATGACTTCGCCCGCGGCTTGGTATTCCTCATTGGCTAGATAGCCGAGTCGTTTGGTCACCTCTTTCAGACGAAAAGCACGGTTGCCGTGGTTGCGAAAAAACGCAAGGACTTCTTT
>JAURGV010000209.1 GCA_030833605.1 Rhodothermales bacterium | reverse complement strand
GACCTTTGCCATTTACGTGGTTGGCGTTTCAGGGGGCGTCCGGGTTTGGGATTTCGAAAAGTATATTACGCCGGCTGAAGAGGGTGGAATGATCGCTCAATTAACGCCGGAAGTATGGACCCTTGAGATCTACCGAGCCATCATCGGAACCCTGCAAAGTGTCGCATGGATGCTACTGGTATTTTTCGTGTTCTCGCTGATTGCATACGTAATTGTACGTGGACGAGAACTGGTAGCAAATAAACCCTGAAAACAGTAGTTCGACACCATTAAGGACACGTTCTGAATGTTGTAGGGTACCAAATCTAAGTAAATGTAGGGGCGACACTACAAGCAAACGGGCACTCTCCTTTCACGCCTATGACGCGTTATTGACCACCTTTTTGACGGTTACCTTGAATTCAATTTTGGTGTCGTCATGTCGATGGATTTGCATAGAAACGTGGTGAGAGAGGCGGGATCGGCTAACCGAGGCGTTAAACTCCTTCACGATCCAGTTCACAACAAAGGTACCGCCTTTACCAGCGAAGAAAGGATTGTTTTGGGCCTTCGAGGCCTTCTCCCTCCGCGCATCCACGATATGGATCTCCAGATTAAGCGCGTGATGGAGAACATACGCGTAAAAAACAACGATTTAGAGCGATATGTTTTCCTTTCGGCCCTGCAAGACCGTAATGAAACGCTGTACTATCGGGTTGTGATCGATCACCTCAAAGAGTTGATGCCCATTATCTACACCCCTACGGTTGGCGAGGCCTGTCAAAAGTTTGGACATATTTTCCGCCGTCCCCGGGGTCTATTCATTTCCGCATCGGACAAGGGAAGTATTCACGATGTACTCCAGAATTGGCCACATCGCGATGTTAAAGTGGTTGTAGTTACCGATGGAGAACGCATTTTGGGTTTAGGCGACTTGGGAGCCGATGGAATGGGCATTCCGATTGGAAAACTTGCGCTTTACACCGCCTGTGCCGGGATTAATCCCAATCAGTGTCTGCCCATAACCTTGGACGTTGGCACCGAAAACAAAAACCTACTTTCGGACCCACTTTATATCGGAAACCAGCATCCCCGATTGAAAGGCGAGCAATACGACGACTTTATTGAGGAGTTTATGGGGGCGATAACCCAAACGTTTCCGGGCGTTATCGTTCAGTTTGAAGACTTTGCCAACCACAACGCCTTCCGGCTGCTCGCAAAATACCGGGACCAATATTGTACGTTTAACGACGACATTCAAGGAACCGCTTCCGTCACCTTAGCGGGTGTTTTGTCTGCCGTTCGGTTGTCGGGTAAACCGTTAAAAGACCAAAATATCCTGTTCTTCGGCGCGGGTGAAGCCGGTATCGGCATTGGCCACCTTATCTCATCGGAACTGGAAGGCAAGGGATTGAGCCTCGAAGAAGCGCGCAGCAAATGCTGGTTCTTCGATTCCAAAGGCCTAGTGGTGAAGTCCAGAACAGATTTGGTAGACCATAAACTTCCCTTTGCCCACGATGCAGAGCAACAAAGTGACTTACTAGAGGCCATCAAACTCATTAAACCCACGGCTATCATTGGCGTCTCTGGCATGCCACAGACCTTTACCAGGGCTATGGTTGAGGAAATGCTAACCTATGTGGAGCGACCTATCGTTTTTGCCCTGTCGAATCCCACGTCTAAATCAGAATGCACGGCTAAACAAGCCTATTCTTGGTCTAATGGACGCGCGATTTTTGCGAGCGGTAGCCCATTTGACGTCGTGGAATTGCATGGGACTACTTTTGTCCCTGGTCAAGCGAACAACGCTTACATTTTCCCGGGATTAGGACTGGGCTTGATTGTTAGTGGCGCAGAACGAGTTACGGACGAATTATTTTCAGTAGCGGCTCGATCATTGGCCCATCAGGTATCCGATTCTGATTTAAAACTGGGTCGAATATTCCCTGCTTTGGAACGAATCCGGGAGGTTTCATCTCAAATCGCCTATGACTTTGCCATGGCAGTGTTCAATCGCAAGTTGACCAAACAGACCATGCCTGACGACCTGAAAAAAGAGATAAAAAACGCCATGTTCGAACCGGAATACACAGATTACCTGGCCGAACTTAAACAAGCGATTGGGGTGATCAACTAACGCACCACCACAAATTGCTTTCGAACAGGAGGGCGACCATTTTCGGGGGTAATTACCGCAAAATACGACCCCGTTGAAAGAGAATGGGTGGGTAGAATGGTACTAAAGGAAATGTCCTGTGTCGCGCGTTCACGACCCAGGACATCGTATATCGAAACACGTCCACGAGCTGGCCATTCCACATGAAGCGCATCCCCATGTAGGACGGGATTGGGATATACATGGACAGACATGGGAGTTGGAATCGTAGAAGTATGGTCAGATTCTACTAAGGTCGCCGCCCCAGAGAAAAACCGATCGGCGAAAGCAAACGCTTCTTTACCAACCTGTTCGCCAATAAATCGACCAGGAATATCATCGGCTGGGGGATGAATGCCCCCCCATATGCGCGATAAACTGCATTGATCGGATGCGTCTCGATACGTTGCCCATTGCAACACCACATCTTCACTGGGACCTTCTTCAAAGACCAAAAATTCGTTCTTAGGCGCATGAAACTCTCCCATGCCACCTGGGAAATAAGGATCTCCTGTGAGCAAGGTCAACACCTCGGCAGCAGCGCGACTGAAAGTAGAATGGCCCGAAACGTATCCGGCAAAAGGTGGGGTCACAAACGTGGGGCGTTGATACGGCCACCACGAGGAAGCGGGCACCCAGTCTACTCCTCCTTGGTCCGTCTCCGGATCAAAAATAAAGGATGGTCCACGCCAAGCCTTGATTTTGATATCGTTTTCTTCAACCCCAAGATTCCCAATCAAAGGATCTCCTTCTTGAATCTGTTCAACAAATCCAGGGACGAGGGGCATCCCACCAACATGGTAGCGAGGAAGGGCTGGATCTGAACTTTGTCCCAATCGAGCCATCCCACGAATAGCCGATATGGGCCGGATGTAGTCATACCAACCTTTAATACCCCAGGCCGAAACCGCTGCATCGTGCATGGCACCGCCGAGTACAAAATACGATTTCACGTCCCATTCCAACGGGTCCAACTCAGGTCCAACCCCTTTGAATTGGCGCTTCAATAAAGGATTGTCAGAAACGTAGTTTAGGATCGTAAACCAATGGCCTGGAGGGGTTTCTGAATCCGGTCCATCGGCCCAGAACTCGGCCAAAACCCTTGCATAATCACCGCGGGGTACCACCTGCGCCCAATAAGGTTGACCCGTGGCAGGATTCGTTCGTCTACCTAGGCTATGATCACCTCCTTCAAGCAAGTCGTAGACAAGAGGCAATTCTTCCACAGATTGGGGCAACGAATTAATGTTCAGGTTTCCATTAGTCGCTGGCGAAATGTCGATTCGAACACCGTCGCGCGGGTCAAGTTGAGACGACCAAATGGCCACCAATAGAAAATTCCATTGGTAGGCTTCATTTGTTGCACTGATCTCCTGTGTGTCAAGCGTTGGCGGTGCTCCCGGGTCATGATATACCCAATACGGATTGCCGTCTCGATAGTTAATGGTGAGGTCCGAGGATTGCAGCGCAAAAGGCCAAACCTCTCCCCATTCAGGGCCTAAAAAATCGGGAGTTCCAAGCGGAATCGGGTTTCCCGATTGGTCAATAAACACGTCAAAAGACAGCGGCTGCCAGCGATTGAAATCGGTAAGCAACGCATTTCCCGTAAGCGCAGGCGCTAGTGGCGCATTGAGAGGCGTATAAAACTTATTGGAATACCCCGCGGCTTCGTTTGAACCATCCATTAACCCGTACGAAATAATACAACTCGCTATGTAATTTCCGAGTGCAGCCGGATCTCCTCCTTGATAATCAATCGACGTAATGGAAGAGTCGTATCCCAATTCGTTCATTAGTACCTGGTAGCGACTAAGCGCGGCCGAAGCGGCGGGAGAATTTCCAAAACGATGCCTTAAAAGTCTAAACAAAGCAAAACTGATCGCCATATTTCTGGCTTCGAGTACGTTGGCGGGCTCTGGAACGCCATTAAATGCGCAGCCCATACCATTTAGTTGATTTCCCAACAGGTAGGGTTCTGTGGATGAATCGTAGGCAGACCATGCATCCCACATCGCTATGGAACTATGAAAAAGATTGCGGGCATGTACGGTGGGCCGAGCAAAATCTTCGCGAATGGACTGAAGGAGCGCTTCGTTCCACTGTCTGGCCACCGAAAACTGGGCGTACGACGGCAAGGCATTTGCAGCAAAAGCGACAAATAATAGGAGTAGAACCGTTCTTGATATACCTTTTGTAGTCAAAATCTGTTTGTTTTCGGTGTCATAAGTATACTTCTTCCTTATAAGTTATTCAACCAAAAACGACGAATATGTAGCCCATCAGGAGCATTCTAGATAAAAACGGATATATCAG
>JAURGV010000208.1 GCA_030833605.1 Rhodothermales bacterium | reverse complement strand
CCTCTTCCACCACGATTCCAGCCAGTTTTCGCTTGCCAAAGGGCACGACAACCCTTCGGCCGGGCCGAACCAAATGGCTAAAATGATCCGGAACTACGTACGAGTAGGCGCGGTCAATCGGAAGCGGTAATATGACTCGGACAACGTGCAAAGACGGAAACAGCGAAGTGGGAAAAAATTTTGACTGCAAGATACAATTTCAAGTGACAGCCGTGTGTCATTTCCGTAGAATGCTTTCCCCCAGCCTTTGAATTGGAAACAGAAGCCCCGTTTATGGGGTAGAGGGGGCAAATAAAGAAAACACATGTTCCTTCGATTTAAATCCAGCCCCTATTGGCTGATTGCCGCCCTCTTTTTATCGGGATGCTTGCCTTCTTCGTGTACCCGCATTGAATCCAAAGAAATTAGTGCGGCCGATTCGCTGTCTCGTGCCCTCGCTGCTTCCTTTCCGGTGGACACGCTCACCGTTATAGACCGCATACAGCCGGATTCCGACCTCCTCGTCTATCCGCGAACCATCGGATACGATGAACAAGGCGTACTCTGGATTACCGACACCGCTCAGCACGTTGTGTTGAGTTTAGGATCAGATACAGATACGCTCGTTCCACGCGACACAATACCCGATTCGTATCCCTATTTGGCCGGTTTCCGCGCAGGCTCTGTGTTTGCTTTCAGCCCTGCGTTTCACAAGGTGTACGAACTTCAACAAGGCCGTGTAACCCGGGAAATAGCACTGCAGGGCGATCTTCCAGAAAAAGGAGGACTGCGCTATGCCATCGCCACCGATAGCGGATTTGCAGTAAAAATCGCGGCCAATGGGTTTCAGAGCTACATTGCTCGGCTATCGGACCAAGGAGCTGTTGATGGGCGCATCAATCTCGAAAGCGAAGAATGGCGGTACGCCGGTTTACTTCGGGCTTCGGGTGATACGCTTTTTAGTTTAGCCGGCTATTTGCCGCAAATCGATCGTTGGGTGGGTGGTGAGTTGGATTCCCTTTCCTTGATCGGATTTGATTCCCCCATGTTGGCGCGAACCCGTCAGTTTCGATCGGGAGATACCGACCAACCACCGCTGCTTACCGCTTCTGCCATCAAGGCCGGAGACCACTGGTTTGTGTTGAACATGCGACCCGGTTGGACCCAAATTGACGTGTATTCATTAGGTGGATCCTTGCAATACATTCTAACTGAGCCCAATCCGGCGTTTAATCAAGAGTTTTTCCCGACGGATATCGCAGTTTTTGCTCTTTCGGATGGCGGATATCATATTGCCGTATCTATGGTGAAGCCTGAGCCGAGAATAGATCGCTACTACTGGCATCCGTAATCACGATACAGCACTATGTCCCTGGAATTTTTACAGGACTCGGTTCAGTTTTTAAAAGGTGTTGGCCCGCACCGAAGCAATGCGCTGGCCCAGGCTGGGATACATTCCATTCACGATCTTCTGGCGTACTATCCCCGTCGCTATTTGGATCGAACCTCAGTCGCGAGAATCGCCGAAGTTCAGGCTGGCAGCGATCCGGTAACCGTTTTAGGCACCATTGTTCAAACAGCCATCATTCCAGGGCGGCGAACCCGACGATTTGAAATCACTATCGAAGACGAGCCTGGCAGAAGGATTAAATGCGTGTGGTTTCAGGGGGTAGCGTGGGTATCCAAAAGCCTAGAAAAGGGCAGTCGTATCGCGGTGCATGGCAAACCCGGGAAATACGGTGCAGGGCTTTCTCTTTCACACCCCGAATTTGACCTGTTGGACGAAGATTCCACATCGCTCGATACGGGACGGATAATCGCCCTTTATCCGGGAACGGCGCTGCTCGAAAAAAGCGGGTTTACCAGTCGGACGTTTCGAAAGATCATTTATGCCCTGATCAAAGAGCGAGGCGAAGAGCTTCAAGAAACGCTGCCAGCCCATGTCGTGTCCGAAAATGAATTGATAGATGGACGTGTGGCGCGCCGAGCTATTCATTTCCCCAAATCCAATCCTGAGCTCACCGAGGCGCGGGACCGATTGAAGTTTGAAGAACTGTTTTTCTTCCAGCTCATGTTGGCCACTAAACGATTGGGGCACAAGAAGATACCTGGAACTGCAATGCGTTCTGGCGGGCCGCTTGAGCGTCATTTTCTGGACGATATTATTCCGTTCCAGTTAACCGGGGACCAGCAAAAAGCATTGTCCGACATTCGACGAGACATGGCCAACGGTGTCCAGATGAACCGATTGCTCCAGGGTGACGTGGGAAGTGGCAAAACGGTGGTGGCGGCCATTGCGTCGCTTATCGCTATTGACTCGGGGCATCAGGTGGCGTTTATGGCGCCCACGGAAATCCTTGCAGAGCAACACTTTAGGTCGATTGGAGCGCTGTTCAAACGGTTAGGGATTCAGATTGAAATCCTAACCGGAAGTACGCCTCCGGCTGAAAAGCGAGCAATTTACGAGGGATTGGCCAGTGGCCAAATCAAGGTCGTAGTGGGCACCCACGCGATCATTCAGGATAAAGTGGTTTTTCAAAACCTGGGCCTTTCGGTTATTGACGAACAACACCGTTTTGGGGTATTGCAACGGGCGGAGCTTACCGGAAAAGGCACCACGCCCCATACCCTATTGATGACCGCAACCCCCATTCCACGGTCGCTGGCTTTGACCTTGTATGGGGACATTGATGTCAGTGTGATTCGTGAGTTGCCACCCGGGAGGCAGCCCATTAAAACCAAGATGGTTCGGGAAAAGGACAGAACGGCCGTTTATGCTCAAATGAAGCAAGTATTGGCGGAAGGTGGACAATGTTATGTGGTGTTTCCTCTCGTTGAAGAGAGCGAAAAAATGGAGGATCTGAAAGATGCTATTTCCGGGCATCAGGCCATTCAAGAAGCGTTTCCCGGCGTTCAAGCGGAATTGATTCACGGCCGAATGAAATCGGCTGAGAAAGAAGAAATCATGGCTCGGTTTGTTTCGGGCGAATCGGGCATCTTGGTCTCTACCACCGTGATTGAAGTGGGCGTGGACGTGCCCAATGCCACGTTTATGCTTATTGAACATGCTGAACGCTTTGGCTTGAGTCAATTGCACCAGCTGCGTGGGCGAATCGGACGCGGATCACAAGCCAGTACCTGTATGCTCATGGCCGAGTATCGTCAGTCTGAGGTTTCCAGACGCCGTTTGAATGTGATGGAGTCGACCACCGATGGATTTAAAATCAGCGAGTTCGACATGGAGCTGCGTGGGGCGGGGGACTTTTTTGGAACGCGGCAATCTGGGCTTCCAACCTTCCGAATCGCTGACCTAACAACCGATTACGCCATTTTGGAACGCGCTCGTCGCGCCGCCTTTTCGATTATTGACGCCGATCCCGAACTGAAAAACCCCGAACATTCGAAAATGCGGCGCTACTTCAAGCTCTTTTTCGAACGAGATGGGCTTCGGTTATCCCGAATTGGATAAGGTCGAGCTACCTCGCTTTTTGAATCCAGCGGGTTTCCGTTTCGTTTGGCTTTGGCAATACGTCAAATGGAATGCGGCTTAGAATTTTTCCGCGGTTGGTCTCCACCACGATGCGCCATTTTCCCATCGTGACATTTCTTTTTCGGGTCAACCCGCGGTAGCCATCGTCCCGGCCGCCATTGATTCTGAACCCAATGCGATCGGTGGGCTGCCATGTTTCTTGAGCCTCATTATATCGCTCCCACACGTGGAATATTTTCTCGTTCATATCGGTCGGAGCGAAAATGGACGTAAAGCAAGACACCGTATCGCCAGCTTCATAGTAGAATTTTTTACCGTACGAAGGAAAAAATTCAATCCATGACGTGGTCAAATATTCGAGTTCATACGTATCGCCTACTTTGTCGGCCTTTTGATAGACTCCACCTGCCGTCACAGACATGGGAACGGGTGGAATCCAATCCTTTTCATACCCGACATTGAGCAAAAAGATAAATCCAACTAAGCCCCACATGGGCACAGAGCCCCAAGGGTGAAGATGGGCCTGTTTCAGACGAATGGCCACATACAGTACACCCCCACTTAGCGCGAGTCCGGAAATACAGGCCAAGCGAAATAGCCACGGAGACATGCTTTGGAATAGAACCGGGTACAACCACGCAAAAATAAAGGTGGAACTACCGCACAGCATCAGCAGCGTGGTAGTCAGCGAGTTGATGCGTCGATACAAAAACTCGTTCGCCACCATCCCTACAACCAAAATGGCCAAAATGCCAAGTTGGGAAGCCCAGGCGATACTTCTCGCATAAAAAATAACGATCGCACTCAGCAAGGCACCCAGCAAGAACTGCGTTATGGGGCCCAACCAAGTCGTAATTTTCTTTTGCCAATCGCCTTTGAATTGATCGGCTTTGATCAGGATATCGGCGAGAACCACAAACAAGAACAGCGCCAAGTAGGACAACAGAATCGCATTGTCCAGGAAATTATCTATCCGCCGAAGGGTGAGTGCATCCCAAACGCCTCCACCA
>JAURGV010000207.1 GCA_030833605.1 Rhodothermales bacterium | reverse complement strand
CATTCTGGGCAGCGCACTCGATACGTCCGAGATCCCTGCTCCTGTTGGTCAAGCATTTACCGCTCGTGCAATCGGTGGGTATATGGGCCAGATATTAAGATGGGCCACGGATATCGGGTATTTGGGTGCGCAAGGCCGCATTGTAGAGGTAGATCGGGTAGATCAAGGGTGGAATGTCCACATTGTGATAGAGGCGGGCCTACTTTTTACGCTAGATTCCATTTTTTTGGATGGGGATGATAAAACCAAGGCTAGGTTCGTCCAACAGTTGGTTGGGTTGGACCTTGGTGTTCCCTTAACCGGATTGATGCTAGACGCATCTCGGAAAGCACTTCTCGGGTCTGGATTGTACGACGGTGTGGGCGATGCCACATTTGTGCGAGTTAGCAATTCTACCGCAACCATGGTTATCCCGGTTCAATTGCGCTCGGCCGGTTCGTTCGATCTTTCTGCGGGTTTCATTCCACCCAGTGGATCGGGTTCTTCTCAACTGGTAGGAAATGGCCACATTCAATTGTTAAATCCTTTTGGGTCGGGAAGAACGTTTGGCGCGCAAATTGAACGCTACCCAAATCAGTCAAGTGGGGTAGCGGTATCTTTTCGCGATCCGAGATTTTGGTCTTGGCCGATTTCCTGGGGCGGGTCTTTCGAAGGCTATCAACAGGATTCAACGTTTAGTTCGCTGGGATACGCTTTCGGGGTTGGGCTTCTGTTACGAAACGATTTGCGTGTTGGAATTCAGTGGAATGGACAGCGACCCAAGCCGCTTCAGGCTGGTGGAAGAATCGAAAATGGGTTCCAAAAAATAGGCCGATCTTCCGGTCAGTTTGTAGGAATTGAAACGACTCTTTCAATGTTGGATGACGTGAATTACCCTAGGAAAGGGTTGTTGGCGGAGATTTTAGTGGAATCGGGAAGGCGGGAAAACAAGAAAGAAAGAGTGGTAGGACCAGATACTACGACGGTCGTTTCTTCCCAAAAGGAGGAGAAAATGCGGTATGCAGTGACTGGATACATCCCACTGAGTAGTCGCCTAAACTTGGTTGTCGGAGCGAACGGCAAATTAACATCACTCAAGCGTCCCGATCTGGGCGAGGTGATCCGATTTGGCGGAGCTAATTCATTGCGCGGCTACGATGAGAACCAATTTCAAGCTACATTTGCGACCCGCCTGTTCTCAGAATTAAGGTGGTATTCGGACCAAATCACCTACGGATACCTATTTTATGACGCAGGTTTGATAAAAAAAGCACCTTTAGATCAGTCATCCTCAAAAATTATGCTGTTTCCTGGGTACGGGTTAGGCATTTCATTTTCATCTCGAATGGGGCCCATTCGCGTTTCCTATGCCGTCAATAATCAAGATGGATGGAAAGACGGTAGGCTGCATGTAAGCGTTTCCTTTGGCCTATAAGTTCGACATGAAAGCGAAAAACACAGAATTGAAGACCATGAATACCGAAAAGCATCGATTTTTTGTACCTATCGACTTAATTACCGAAGATCGGATTGTTTTTCCGATTGAAGAGGCTCGTCACGCTACAAAAGTATTGAGAATAGCCAAAGGAGATCTGGTCACGGTAATTGACGGAGCTGGTGGCACGTACACTGCGGAAATGGAAGTGGTTGGCAACAAGGGAGCCATCGCGGCTATTGTCTCCAAAGAAGTCGGTCTTGGGGAATCCACGTATGCGGTGCGCATGTCCGTGGGGATGATTAAACATGCCGCACGCTGGGAGACGTTTTTAGAAAAGGCGGTAGAGCTGGGTGTAACTCGAATCACGCCGTTGATCTCTGAACGGATGCAAAAAAGTGCATTTAATGAGCGCCGAGCGTGGGCCATTATGATTGCAGCGTTGAAACAGTCCGGTAGAAGTAAGCTCCCTCAACTCGATCAGCCTACCAAGATTAAGAAGCTGCTTCAGGAGGAAGTTGGAGAAGAGGTAAAGATGATTTGCCACGAATCCAGCCCGGATGCCCCTTCCATTTCAAAGCTGCTTAGGGCCGATACCTCCAATGTGCACATCCTGGTAGGACCAGAAGGTGGATTTTCACAAGAGGAGATAACCCTGGCCAATGAGGCGGGTTGGACCACCGTGTGGATGGGAGAAAGGCGTTTGAGAACAGAAACGGCCGCCATAACCTCGCTTGCCGTGGTCAGTCAATACCTAAATGGTGCAGAATAGACCGTGAATCGTTTGAGAACCGCTTATTTGTGTCATTTTAGTCTTGATCCTAGATTGAACAATGTTTAACTTGTAAGGCTAAATATGGGGCATGCGTGCCGGTTGATCCTTTATCACCTTCTGCCCGAGCCCCGAAACTGACCCTAATCGATCCATGTTTGCATTCATTGTTGTTATTATTGCGATAATCGCCGTTTTACTGACCCTTGTGGTTCTTCTTCAAAGTGGAAAAGGCGGCGGATTGGCCGGTATCGCTTCTGGTGGTGCTACCACTCAAATTCTTGGCTCCAGACAAGCGCCTGACTTTTTAGAAAAAGCGACTTGGACATTGGCAACGGCATTTATTGTGCTGTGCATTTTGAGCAACTTTATTATCGGCCCCGACAACGGAGCTGGTTCAGTTATCCAACAGCAAGGCGCCGCCGGTCAGGTTGATGCTCCTGTGTTGCAGATTCCAGCGGAGGGCGACACCGCTCCAGCCGGTGAGCCAGCAGGCGAAACCACTACTCCTCCAGACGGTCAATAGTCCGATTCGGAAGGCGAAACAGTAAGTGGTTGCTGTTAAAATTGAAAAGGGGGCAAACTGGTACAGTTTGCCCCCTTTTTCTATGCTCAACGCTCTTGGGACGGTGGGTATGCTATGGCGCCCAAGGTATGCCACCGTACCTCAAGGTATTCCATCGTACCTCAGAGAGGCTTAATAAGTGCGGCATTCACTGATCTGTAAGCCGAATTCTGTCTAACCCTTTGGAGCCGCAGCCTCCGGGTGAGATCGTCATTTATCTGGGACCGCCGTCACCGACGGCCTCTAGCAGTCTACCCGCATTGCCATACAAGTATGAGGACGGGCGTGTCCATGTACCGAAGTACGCAATACTGCTTGACCTTGCACCCCGTGGGGTTTGCCTAGCCAGTCCAATCGCTTGAACTGCTGGTGGGCTCTTACTCCACCGTTTCACCCATCACCTGTGCCCAAAGGGCCATTGGCTGGTTTGTTTTCTGTTGCACTTGCCGTCAACTATTCGCACGAATGCAAACAATCGCCTTCCCGTTAGGAAGCACGGTGCCCTGAGGTGTTCGGACTTTCCTCACCTACGTTAGTAAGCGCGACAATCCAATCAGTGAAAATTAAAACTTGAATTTGGCCGTTGTTTCTGTAAACAAGTCGCCATCAACAATAATGCGACCGGTGTGCTCACAGGCTACGATGCGATTGCACTGTCTGATCTCCAACTGACGTTGTGGAGGAACAGAAAAACCTGCGGCAGCGCCTCTCTCAAGAGGTACAACGGCGCGGCCATCGCGTACACGAGTGCGCAAACGAGCGTATGCACGCAAATAGCGCTCATCCACTTCTTTCTCGGCCTTGGTGCGGGTTTTTTCTAAATCAGACTGCTCACTTTTGGTGTCTTCCAAAACTTCGTTGAGCTCGCCTTTTTTCTGATCGAGCACCTGCGTTAGTTCAGCCAAACGAGAGGAGGTTTCCTCTACGGCTGCATCTTGCAACGGTTTTGACATGTCGATTTCAGCAGCACGCGTGGTTGAATCCACAATGCGTTGTTTTTGTGCTTCAATCTCTTTTGTCAGAGCGTCGTATTCGCGGTTGTTGCGAACTTGCAGTTGTTGCTCTTCATATTTTTTGATGAGACCCTCAGCATCCGTTATATCCGTGGCTGCTTGGGTTTTGGCTACAGCGTGGTCTTTTTGCTCCTGCTTTAGCTTGTCAAGGCGCGTTGATAAACCTTGCTTTTCATCTTCGATATCCCGGATCTCGTCAGGAAGGTCGCCGCGCAATTTTTTAATTTGATCGATCTTGCTATCGATGTGCTGCAGGCGGATCAGTGCAATTAACTGATCTCCGATTGAATGCTCGTTGGCTGTGGTAGGCATGCTACAGATTCGACGTATTTACATTTTAGTACAGACTAATAAATAACGGTATTAAGATGGTAAAGTTCATCAACCTATGTGAGAATAATCTGATAACCTTTCAGAAATATCGTTTTTCGTGGTTCATTCGTCGGAAGACGTCCAAAAGTGAACCGGCGAGGATTTGTGAGCCGTTTTTTTAAAGAATAGGGATGGAAATGCCTTTTCAAGACGTTCAACCAGTAAATCTTCGGTCATTTGCTCTGTTTCGTAGTGACCAGCATCAATTAAGGCCATAGTCGTAGAGCCGTCCAACGGCATTGTTTCAAAAAAGCGGTGGTACGTGAAGTCCGCAGTTACGTACGCGTCTGCACCTGCTTTTTGAGCTAAAGAAATGAAATCAGAACCCGAGCCACCGCATACCGCAACGCG
>JAURGV010000206.1 GCA_030833605.1 Rhodothermales bacterium | reverse complement strand
CTAAAATAGTAGCCACCCTAGGTCCAGCATCAACAAGTGCTGAAATTCTTGAGGGAATGCTTCGCGCCGGCGTCAACGTCTTTCGCGTGAATTTCTCACATGGCAGCCATGAACAACACCGCGGAACAATTCAAACCATCCGTCAAATTATTAACCAAACAGGTATTCATGCCGCGGTTTTAGCCGACCTGCAAGGCCCAAAACTGCGCTTAGGAAACGTCGAAGAAGGGACAATTGTCCATCCTGGTGACCGAGTCACATTTACCAATACCAAGTGTGAAGGCACAAAAGAACGCGTCTACATGACTTACCAGGCCTTCCCGAATGATGTAAATCCCGGCGAAACCATTTTGCTAGATGATGGAAAGTTGATGATGCGTGTCATCTCTACCAACCGCAAAGATGAAGTGGTCACAGAAGTCGTTCAAGGAGGACCTTTGAAATCGAAGAAGGGTGTTAACTTGCCAAATACGCGTGTTTCGCTTCCCTGTTTGACAGAAAAAGACTTGGCCGACCTAGAGGTTGCCATGGAAGAAGGCGTGGACTGGATTGGCTTAAGCTTTGTTCGCAACGCTCAGGACATCAAAGAGTTGCGTGCAATTTTGAACAAAAACAAAAACAACGCTGGCATAATCGCCAAAATTGAAAAGCCCGAAGCCGTTTCGGACATCGAACGCATTTTAGACGAAACCGATGGTGTCATGGTTGCTCGCGGCGACCTGGGGGTCGAAGTGCCCTTGGAATCCGTGCCCTTGATTCAAAAAATGATCGTTGCCAAAGCCGTTGAGCGCGCCAAGCCCGTTATCGTTGCGACCCAAATGATGGAGAGCATGATCGACAGTATGACGCCTAGCCGCGCTGAAGTCAACGACGTCGCCAATGCCGTTTTAGACGGCGCAGATGCGGTAATGCTTTCGGGCGAAACATCCGTAGGAAAATACCCCGTTGAAGTCGTCGCTACCATGGCCAAAATTGTGGCCGCCGCCGAATCCTCAGGCATCAATCACATCAAGGAACGCAAGCCTAAGAAACATGATGACCGCTTCGTCAATAACGCCATCTGCTTCCAAGCAGCAAAAATGGCTAACCTGGTGGAGGCAACAGCCATTACTACCTTGACATTCTCCGGCTATTCTGCTCAGCTGATTTCTTCGTTCCGCCCCAAAAGCAACGTCTACGCATTCACATCCAACAAGTCCATCCTAAATAAAATCAGCTTGTACTGGGGCATTTGCGGATTTTACTACGATGGCATGGAGTCAACTGACCAAACGATGGTGGATATCACCCAAAAACTCCGCGAAGAGAAGCTCGTTAAAGAAGGTGATTACGTCATTCAATTAGCTAGTATGCCCATGATGAAGCGTGGTACCACCAATACTATGCGCATCAAAAAAGTGGGCGAGTAAAGCGCATGTTTCTCCCGAGCAATGTTTGTTGGTTCGTTCGTTGGCCTCTAAAGTCCGACAGGCCCATTGGCAAACAAACGAGCAGAAAAGGCGGAACTCTTTAACCTCTTAGAGCGCCCCCTGGAAATTGCGCAAAAAGCGCAAATCATTTTCGTAGAAGGCGCGGATATCAGGAATTTGGAAGCGTTGCATAGCAATGCGCTCGATGCCCATCCCAAAGGCATAACCGCTAAATTCGGTGGGGTCAATACCACAGGAATCAAGTACGGCAGGGTCGACCATACCACAGCCCATGATTTCCAGCCAACCAGTGCCCTTGGTCATTCGGTAATCCACTTCGTTCTCCAGTCCCCACCAGATATCCATTTCAGCGCTGGGCTCCGTAAAAGGGAAATAACTAGGGCGAAGGCGGATTTCCGTTTTTTCACCAAAAAAGGCTTGAGCAAAAGCTAGCAGTGTTTGCCTTAAATCAGCAAACGAAACCTTCTTGTCTATGTACAGGCCCTCTACTTGGTGAAAAACGCAATGAGAACGGCTAGAAATGGCTTCATTTCGGAAAACTCGGCCCGGAGCAATGATGCGAATGGGTGGGTTTTGCGTTTCCATGGTCCGAACTTGAACGCTCGAAGTATGTGTTCGGAGGGCCCAATCGGGTTCTTTGGCCAAGAAAAAGGTGTCCTGCATGTCGCGCGCGGGGTGTTCTGGAGGGAAGTTTAGTGCAGAAAAGTTGTGCCAATCATCCTCCATCTCGGGGCCATGAGCCACGGCAAATCCCATGCGTTCGAAGATGGAAACGATTTCATTTCGCACCAAGGAAATAGGGTGATGAGCGCCAGGGAGGGTCGAATAGCCGGGTCGACTGTAGTCTTCACCCGAACCCTTCTTCTTTATGGGTCCTGTGGCTTGAACAGCGGCTAAGGTCCCTTCTACAGCGGTTTTAAGCTGATTTAAACTCTGGCCTACCGCGCGCTTTTGGTCCTGTGGAACGTCTTTAAAGTGGGCAAAAAGCGCCTGTAAAATTCCTTTTTTGCCAAGGTATTGAATGCGGAAGTTTTCTGCCGATACTGGGCTGTCCAACGTCGTTGAAGCGACGGTTGCGATGTGTTTCTCAATGATTTCCAGCATGGGAAAGGAATCGTTTATATTTGCTCTGCGCTGACCGCAAAACTATTGCATACTAGCATGAAGCTCAACAAAACACTCCTTTGGAGTATCATTTTCTTCGGTTTTCTCGGACTGAGCACCAGTTGTGAGGAAGAAGACACGCGCGCTTTCGTTCGTGTTCGCGTCATGAACCAAGATTCTATTCCTATTCAGAATGCCTTGGTTCGGCTGTACGCCCCGGGAACAAATACCTTGTTCACCGACCCAAGCACACAAGGAAACTATTACCGTTATTCAGGGGTTGATGGATGGTGCGAGCCCTCCTTCAAATTTGACGGTGAAGCCTATCTAGACGTAGAAGCTGCAAAGGGCGGATGGCGCGGCTGCAGCTATGTACATGTAAATAAGGGAACCGAAACAGAAGTGGTTATCTTTATGAAACCTTATGGAGATTTAAACAACGGCTGTCCCTGATGAAAAAAATAGTATTCGCGCTTTCCGTCATTGCATTCTCCATTGCGGGTTGCACAAAAAAAGAACTCCCTGTTTACCGTTTTACGATTGAAGTCGTGGATGAAAATGGCATACCTATTCAAAACGCCTACGTTCGAGCGACCGCTCCGGTTGTAAATGCCATTCCTGATTTTCAGGGGCATACCGGTATTGATGGCATCATGCGCAATGATTCTGGAGATGATGTCTTTGAATACACCATGCCCGCCGTCCTTCAAATTACCGCCCAAAAAGGTGACAACCCTCCCGTTGTTTTTGGGTGCGGATATTTAAAATTAGAGCCAGACAGTACTGTGCACATGAAGATTGTGGTACTTCCATACACCAATGGTACCGCAGGCTGTTAATTTATACAGCACTCAAAGCCAACCTTGCTCTTGGCAATAGTTTATAATTGCTTCTTTCATTAACCGCGATTGATGTCCGGGTTTCAGATTAGGAAGCTCATCCACGACGTCAAAATGGGGCCATCCATCTTCGTCTCTGCCCGCATAGCTGTAATACCCGTATGGCTCCAATACCCGACAAATGCCAATGTGGAATACATCCACCTTGGCGTCTTTTCGAAGCCTTTGATGCGGCATTTGGAGCTCGTTGAGACCAATAACAAAAAGGACTCCCTCAACATCCATGGGGTCTCCGGGCGAAAACTTGGCAGTAAAAATATTTACGACCTTTTCCCATGCCACTTTTAACGGATCATTCATTTTGCTTTCCATCCCGTGTTGATTATTGACGGCCTTATGGCATTCCTGCCGCTGCTCTTTTTGTGGCGCGGATACTCGAAGGGGTTCATAAACGAATGGGCTGGTTTATTGGGAATATTGTGCGGTGTTTTCTTTGTTCGAATGTACGCTTCGCCATTGGGACATTGGCTTATTGCCAATTTTAATTGGCCCGATAAATACGCCTTCATACTTGGTAAAGTAAGTCTTTTCATCCTGGCATACGTGCTCGCCGTACTGCTGGGTCAACTCATTACACGTCTCCTAAAGCTTGTTTGGCTCAATGGGTTAAACCGCCTATTTGGTGCGATCAGTGGCTGCTTAAAAGGAGTCGTATACACTGCCATTCTGTGGGCCTTGTATCTCCATTTGATCATTCCCTATTTTCAAGTCAACCATCCCATGGAAGGTCAAACATTTATTTTCGACTCTATAAGTGCTTTTTATCCCTTTTTATTGGATTATTATCCTGCGGAAATTCCAGCTTTTTAGCATTTATCCATGACCGCCTGAATCCCTGGAAGCGTTTTGCCTTCCAAATACTCCAACATGGCGCCACCTCCCGTAGAGATATAGCTCATTCGTTCTGCCAAACCGAATTGCTCCACCGCCGCTACGGAATCGCCTCCGCCCACTAGGCTAAACAGTCCTTTTTCCGTGGCTTCGGCAATAGCTAGGCCCACCTCTTTGGTGCCTCCCGCAAAAGCGTCCATTTCAAATACACCGAGGGGACCGTTCCAAAGCAGGG
>JAURGV010000205.1 GCA_030833605.1 Rhodothermales bacterium | reverse complement strand
AAGGGGGAGAATTAGAGGCGGGCAAGCCGCTGGATCTAACAGCGTCGGCAACCGGAAAGGTGATGGGCCGACCATTGACTTGTGGAAGACGGGAAGCCTTCGACAGGTACACATAAACTAAAGATAGGCTAAAAACGACTAAAATCAACACCTAGCCCTAACTCTTAATGAAATTCTTATCTGATTCTGTCCACTCTAACACCTCTGATACAATGAGATGAGAGCCGAGAACAAGGCAGTTTCGGTTCTCTAATCGTGCTTTTTTAACAGCTTCAGGGACATTTGGAAGGGCGCTAACCTGTTTTACCCCAGCTTTTTTCATCGTTTGGGCCAAATTTTCTGCCCCGAGTCCTCGGAATCCATGGGTTGGAACCGTCCAAACGTCGACCTGAGCCTTGGTTAAGATGTGGGCAACGGATTCGGTGTCCTTATCGGAGAGCATCCCGATGATTACTACTGGTTGGGCAGCCCTAACCGGTGGATGGACGGAAGAAATGGGAGATACGCATGCATTGGCGTTTGTTAAGTGACTTAAAAATGCAGTCAATGACGCGCCAACCGCATCCGGATTGTGAGCCACGTCTACAACCAGCAAGGGGTGATCCGATAGCTTTTCGCATCGTCCCCGAAGTCCTGCGAGTCGCGTTACCTGTTCCAAACCAATCTTTACGTGGTTTGGTGACAATGGTCCTACCCATGCCTCGAGCGCACACAATACCACAGCAGCATTTCCCAGCTGATGGATGCCACGCAGTTCCAGGTTGAGCGGGCCATAGTGCTGCCGTTGGGTTGTAAATTCCACTTCCTGGTTCGCTCCCGCGGTATGCTGAACCCTTTCGGACGCTACCAAAAACGACGCATTGCGTTGGGAGGCAATGGTTTCCACCTTTGCTTTTACTGAGCTTGGCAAATCCCCCACAACTACGGGCTTGTTTGCTTTTATAATACCGGCCTTTTCTTTAGCAATGAGCGCAAGCGTTTTTCCGAGGAGATCGGTGTGGTCCAGAGCGACACCTGTAATCACACTAATGTCAGCGGCCAAAGTATTGGTGGCGTCAAGGCGTCCTCCCAATCCCACCTCGACCACGGCATGACTTACGCCCTGATCGGCAAACCACAATAAGGAAAGGGCTAAGGTTGCTTCGAAAAAGCTTGTCCCAACCTCAATAAAAGAGTCAAAATAGCGAGCTGTTGCCTTTTCCAGCCATTCGGATGAAGGGGGAAAGCCATCTACGCGCATGCGCTCCTTTACGTGGACAAGGTGAGGAGACGTGTGCAGCCCGGTTTTGTATCCTGCTGCCGTTAAACAAGCCGCCATCATGGAACAGGTTGAGCCTTTTCCATTGGTACCCGCCACCAAGGCGATACGGTACCCTTTTTCAGGGCGCCCCATAACGTCAAGCAGCGCTTCGATGCGATCAAAACCAGGCTTAATGGCTACCGAACCATCGCTGGCGAATCGAGGCAGCTTAAGGAGCCTCTCGGTGTAGGGGAAGTGCGGAGAATCCTTCATCACGATGCGAATGGGAAATACGAAAAATGCCTCTGATTTCCCTCGCCATGTACAATTTTGACGATATGCGTCGAAGAAGGTAATAAGGTCTCCGCATGTTGGGGCCATTCAATCGCACAAATGCCTTCGCCTCCCACATAATCCTCAACGCCCGCTTGTAGCAGTTCTTTTTCGGACGAAAGGCGGTATAAGTCCAAATGAAATAGGGGTATCGAACTTTTCGCGCCTCGATACTCTTGTGCAATGGTAAACGTGGGGCTCGATACGTCTTCCGGAGCAATACCAAGCGACAATGCCATTCCTTTTACAAAATGAGTTTTACCCGCTCCCAAATCTCCTAGCAGCGCGACGACGTCACCCCTTTTCATCAACAACCCAAATTGTCGACCCAGTTCCAGTGTTTCACCCTCGGAATCGCTCGAAAATGGGAATAAGTCTGCCGGCGACGTCATTATGGCCTACCGTTTCGGCTTTAAAGTGAGTACAGGAAGGATCATTTCTTCCAAAGAAACGCCTCCATGCTGCATGGTATCGCGGTATTTGTTCAAATACTGGTTGTAATTGGTTGGATACACGAAGTAATAGTCTTCCTTAGCAATAATAAAATTGGTGTTCCGAGAGTCCCCGGGCAAACCGTATGTGGCCGGGTCTTTCACCAAAATAGCATGCCGATCATCGCACTTTAGATTTCGCCCGTATTTGTAACGAAGGGCGGTCGATGTTTCACGGTCGCCAATCACTTTGGTCCCGTGCAGACTTCGAATGGCGCCATGATCGGTGGTGATCACAATGGTGCAGTCAGTTTTGGCGAGTTGTTGAAACGCCCCGAACAACCACGAATGTTCAAACCACGTTTTGGTCAGTGCTCGATATGCGCGTTCGTCGGGGGCTATTTCCTTCAACACCGCCGAATCCGACCGGCTGTGCGCCAAAATATCAACAAAGTTGACTACCACGGCGCTCAAATCGGCTTGCATGAGGTCGTGCACGTTCTGCTGAAATTCTTTTCCGTCTTTCGACCCGATCAGTTTATCGTAGCGAACCCGTGCTTGGACATTCTTCCGGGTCAACAACTCATTAAGCAGTTGTTCTTCATTACGGTTTCGGCTGTGCTCGTCGTCTTCGCCATCGGCCCATTGGCGAGGGTGTTTGGCAGCCAGATCCCTAGGTAGCCATCCGGAAAAAATGGAGTTGCGGGAATAGGGAGTAGCGGTGGGCAGAATAGAAAAATGGTGACTCTTATCGATAGAAAATAACGGGGCCAACAGCTGTTCAAATTCCAACCATTGATCCCACCGCATACAGTCGATCACAAAAAAGATGACCGGCTTTTTCTTTTCGAGCTGGGGCAAAACCCACGTAGGCACCACTTCGTGGCTTAATGGCGGTCTTTCACGATTTGGAGGGCGATTTACGCCCGCTATCCAGTTTTCGTAGTTGCTTTCGACATATTTCGAAAAGGCTCGGTTGGCTTCATGATACTGATCGTCCAGCACCTGCCGCACGCCTTCGTCATCTCCCAAATCCACATCAAACCGAATCAGCTTTTCGTACAACGCGACCCAATCGGCATGATCAAGCGGGTTCATCAACGAAGCCGTGATCTGCCCAAACGACTGGAGATAGTTTTGCGAAGCGGCTTCCGATTTAATCCGTCGTCCGTCCAAAATGCGCTTGCAGGTTAGCAAAACCTGGCTCGGATTTACCGGCTTGGTTAAATAATCCGATATTTTGCCTCCCAGCGCTTCTTCCATTATGCGCTCTTCCTCGCTTTTGGTGATCATCACCACAGGAAGGTCGGCGGAAAACTCTTTGATTTCGTTTAACGCTTCAAGGCCGCCCATTCCCGGCATTTGTTCGTCCAGAAGAACAAGGTCGAACTGCCCGGTACGGACATTTTCAATGGCATCCCGACCGTTGGTTACACTGGTAACGGCGTACCCTTTGGTTTCAAGAAATAGGATGTGGGGACGTAGGAGGTCAATTTCATCGTCTGCCCAGAGAATTCGAGGAGCTAATGGCATTTGTTTAGGAGATTCGTCAGCAAATAAAGATTTGTATCGGTGCGCGGGGGACGATTCCTATTTGAAAAGGTGAAAGGGGCTCGAATTGGATGGATTGGGGCCTTCTATAACAACACCTTTACGTGTTTTGTTCATTCCGCGTGAATCTCCCATAAAATGAGATTTTGGAGCGAACGGTAAATGAAAAATGATGTTTACCTTTGAAACACCCAGTGAAAATAAAAAGTGTACGATTATGAAAGATAGAATGCTTCAGGCGGTCAATAAGCAAATTCAAGCAGAGTTTCAGTCAGCTTATATCTACCTATCCATGTCGGCTCGCTTTGAAGAAATGAAAATGAGTGGCGCCGCCAACTGGATGCGTATTCAATGGCAGGAAGAGACTGCACACGCATTAAAATTATTTGATCACGTGATTCGTCGTGGTAAAACACCTGAATTGTTTGAATTGACCCGCCCAGCCGTCACGTTTGATTCTGCGCTGGACGCTTTTGAACAAGTTCTAGAACATGAGCGCCATGTGACGAAGCTCATCCATGATCTGTACGGCGTGGCCGTTGAAGAAAAAGATTATGCGATGCAGACGTTGTTGCATTGGTTTATTGACGAACAAGTCGAAGAAGAAGAAAATGCCGAAGGCATAATCGATAGCCTTCGGTTGGCTGGTTCTGCAGGACAAGGGTTGTTCATGGTGGACCGCGAACTAGGTCTGCGCTCGCCAGAACCTGCAGCTGAATAGCCTGCATGTCCATTCTTCTTAAGGCGTCGCAATTAAAAACGCCCACGCCGGCTTCCGACCTATTTGAGTCTCCCGGGCCCTTGGTTTTGGAAGTCGGCTTTGGTGGCGGTCATTACCTAGAACATTTGGGATTGACGCATCCCGAATGGAATTTGGTGGGCGCGGAAGTTTCTTTAGGGTCGGTTTGGCGTACCTATCGCAGAATGCTGCGCTGTGGGATTAGCCGAGTTCGGTT
>JAURGV010000204.1 GCA_030833605.1 Rhodothermales bacterium | reverse complement strand
TCAGATTCTATTTCAAACACCCGTGCTCTTTCTCCCGAGCTTTTTGCTAGTCGCTCGGCTAAATGAAATTGAAGCTCACTCACTCTCGCGGACAGTTTACCTTTCTCTTTTCGAATCTGCTTCGCTCGTTTGACGCTTTTTTGATCCATAGCCTCAATAGCCCATTGCAAACTGGGTATCACAGCTAACATCAAGTCTTTCATCATTTGGCGAGACTCCGGACTAAAGTCTTCGGCCAAATGCGTTCTTTCTAGGCCTTTGTGCACAAAGCGCGATTCGATCATATCGCCAATATTTTCTAAGACATTGGCGGTGTTTAGATACAGCTTTAGCTCCGCAGCTTCGCTTCTTGACAGTGTTGAGGCAGATATCCGACCTAAGTACGTCGTGATTTGATGGTACAAGGAGTCAATTTCTTCATCGAGAGCGCCCAATTGATCCAACTCCGACTCACTTCCAGTAAAGACCACATCGGCCGCCTTTCGAACCATTTCTACCACCCGATCCCCCATTCGCACAAGCTCCAGCCGCGTGCGGTCAATGGCAAGGGCCGGTGTTGATATAAGGAGATCATCCAAATATTTGGCGGCCAACGCTTCTTCAGTGACCTGCTTTTTCTCTCGTACCATCCAGGTCGCTAATCTCGCCAAAGGCCCAGTAAACCCAATCATCAGGACGGTATTGGCGACGTTGAAGAGCGTGTGAGCATTTGCGATCTCTCGGGCCATGTTGTGGTCCGCCCCGCCTGGTGCCTTCAATGAAAGCTGGTCGGAAATCCACGAGGCCATATGGGCTAACTCCTGAATGAATCCTACCCAAATAAGCACCCCTATCACGTTAAACAGCACATGAATTACGGCTGCACGAACGGCTTCAACGGGTTTCCCGATGGCAGCCAACATCGCCGTGATACAAGTGCCAATATTCGCTCCAAAAGCCAGCGCGATACCTGCTTCAAGCGTCAATAGACCCTGCGTAGACAGCACAATTATTATTCCCAGGGTGGCTGCTGAGCTCTGTACAACGGCTGTAAAAAGGGCTCCAACCAATATTCCAGCTGCAGGCGAGGCCATTTTGCCCATTAAATCGACAAAGGGCTGGAAGGACCGCAATGGAGAGGTCGAGTCGGACATCATGGTCATTCCAAAAAACACCAAGCCAAGCCCCAGTGTAACAATCGCCAAATCCTTCAGATGTCGCTTGGACGTGAGCACAAACCAAAGACCACCCACAGCAATCAATGCGGTAGCTAACTTGGTTACCTTGAACGCAATGATTTGGGCGGTGAACGTACTTCCAATATTGGCGCCCATAATAACGCCCACAGATTCGGTCAGACTCATCAAGCCAGCCGAAATAAAACCTACCACCAACACGGTCGTCACCGAAGACGATTGGATAACGGCGGTAATAAAGGCACCGGCAAATGCGCCTTTAAAGCGGTTAGAAGTAACTCTGGAAAGAATTTTCTTGAGCGTGGAGCCCGCGGCCCGCTTCAGGCTATCGGCCAGGATAAACAGGCCGTACTGAAAGAGGGACAACCCTCCTGCTATCCCCAAAACTAGGGTTAGCCAGTCGATGGAATTATTTAGAACCACTTCCTGCACGATTCACTTGTCCTTCGTTTTAACACAGAGGTTGTTAATATTAAGGTAACATTGGGTACCTACATTTGCGATGTAGTCAATGTTATCTGATTACAATTGTCACCCAACATACAGGTATCCCCGATGTTTAGGAATGGATTCATTCTTGGTTTAGTAGGCTTAGCCCTGCTCTTAATAGTCGATTCAGCAAACGCACAAGAAAAAGTAAAATTCAGCGGCGCCATTTTCTCCGACTATGGTTACGTGCTAACGTCTCCAAACGGAGAGTCCGACGGTGAAAATGGATTTGATGTACGAAGAGTGTACCTCACCAGTGATTTCAATATCTCCTCAAAATTTGACGCCCGGATTCGGTTTGAAGGAAGTGACGGGACAACTGTTTCTAATGGGAGGCCCGGGATTTTTGTAAAAGATCTTTATGTAAGATGGAAGTCAGCACTGGGTACAGGTCACGACTTAACGTTTGGCATTGCCAGTCCACCGCTTTGGAACGCTTCCGAAAAACATTGGGCGTACCGCGGACTTGAAGCTACCATTATGGATAGAGGAAAACTTGCTTCCTCCCGCGATATGGGCGTGTTGCTTCGCGGCCCCGTGACCAGCGACAAACGTCTGAATTACTCCATAATGTTCGCCAACAATTCAGGCGGGAAACAGGAAACAGATAAATTCAAACGGCTGTACGGTCAACTCGAATTTCAACCCAATGAATCGCTCGTTTTCACCCTTGGTGGTGAAATGTATGCCTTTGAAACTGGGAATTCAGTCTCCCTGAACGGATTTGCGGGATACTCCTTTGAGCGTGCAGCGCTTGGCGTTGAAGGATTTTACAATCCGAAATCGTTTGACGGAACGAACGACACAGATAATCTTGTAGGGGCTTCGCTTTTTGGGCGCGTTAACGTAACTGACACCAACAGATTGATTGCTCGCTATGACCTCTTGGACCGCGACAACGCGGGTACTACTTCTCAAAACAATTGGCTGATTCTCGGCTACAGTTTCATGCCTGAAAAAGGTATTGAAATCATCCCAAACCTTATCTGGGACAAGAACAAATCCGACGACGACGCCACGCTTATGGGCAGACTGACCGTTGTCGCCTCGTTTTAAGCTCACTCGGTTCTCCTTTTTTACACGGCCTTATACACATCCTCATCGAGAAAAATGAACTCAAAACACGTAATCCTATCCCTGGTACTTATCACCATCCTTGGTGGATGCGGTCGTCCAGAAGAAGGTACCGGACGTCAAGTTATTCAAAACAAAGGTTCTGACACCCTTGTGAACGTCGCTCAGGCCTGGGCTGAAGCGTATCAAACCGTAAATCCCGATGCCGCCATTGCCGTAACCGGAGGTGGTTCAGGAACGGGAATCGCCGCCCTTTTAAATGACACCGTCGACATAGCGAACTCATCGAGGGAAATCAAAGAGTCTGAATTGGCTACACTTCGTGCAGCTGGTCACTCACCGCAAGAGTTTATCGTTGGATATGATGCATTGGCGATATTCCTAAACGAAGCTAATCCCATTCAATCACTAACCGTTTCGCAGCTTAAAGCGATTTACGGCGACAATGGGGAAATCGTTAAATGGTCACAGCTGGGAGTAACGGTTCCAGGTTGCGATAATGACGAAATCATTGTGGTTAGTCGCCAAAACAACTCAGGCACATACGCCTATTTCAGAGAAGCCGTACTAGCTGATGGCGATTTCCGCTTGGGTACCCGGGACATGCACGGCAGCAAGGATGTGGTCGACTTGGTTGAAAAAACAGCCTGTGCCATTGGCTACTCCGGTTTAGCCTATGCAACCGATGAAGTGCACATGCCGTGTGTACAACAGGAAGACGGTGGTCCATGCATTACTCCAAACGAAGAAACAGCCGTTGACGGTTCTTACCCGATCGCGCGTCCGCTGTTTATGTACACGTCAGACATGCCAGAAGGGGCGGTCAAGGTGTATCTAGATTGGATTCTCAGCGATACCGGCCAGTGCATCATCCAAGGTATGGGCTACGCGCCAGTAACGACTCCGACCTGTCCTGCAGCGTTGTAAAAACAGTTGACCAAAAAAACAGTCCTCTAAGGCCTTATTGCCATGTCACATTACGAACAGCGACTTCAAAATGACCTTGATACCATCAGAACGGATATCACGACTCTAGGGTCAACCGTTCACCAAGCGCTGACCCATGCATTGGATTCTCTATTGAACAGAGAATCTGATCTAGCATACCAGGTTATTTTGGGAGACCACCCCATAAATCGGACGGCCGATCGGCTAAACATCGCTTGCCACGGTTTTATCGCTAAGCATCTGCCTTCGGCAGGGCATTTGCGATTTGTGTCATCTTCCTTGAGAACTATCATTCTCTTGGAACGATTGGGAGATTACGCCGCGACCATCGCAAAGGAGTCTGTTCGATTAAAATATGAGCTAGAAGGCGCGTTTAAAACCGATGTTCAGGTGATGGGGTATGACGCGCTAGGAATGCTCTCCGATGCGGTTGCCGCCTATGAAGCCATGGATGCGGAGCTTGCCGCCGAAACAAAGTCGGCTGCATCCAAAATAGATCGCGAGTTTATTACGGCGTACTCGGATCTCGTTGTTGCAGACGGGAACGATTTACAGCGAGGTGACCTTTTTGGCAGACTGAATATTATAAATCTGCTGGAACGCGTAAGCGATCAGGCCAAAAACCTTTGCGAAGAGGTCATTTTTACCAAGACTGGTAAAACCAAAAAACGGCGTCGCTTAACCCTGTTTTTCTTGGATGAACAGGATGCCAGCAATACAATTGAAAAGAGTAAAACGCAGGTTCTCATTTTCTGATAAATTTAATTTTTGCATCCTTGGCACACGCCCCTGGTCCCCCATCCCTTGTCTCTCAGGATCTCTCCTGCAACCGCAACCACCTTTCC
>JAURGV010000203.1 GCA_030833605.1 Rhodothermales bacterium | reverse complement strand
TTCAATGTTTCGCGGGTGAGACGAGTCAATTCGACCTGAATCACACGGTATTTGTCCAATGAACCGTCTTCCAACGGATTGGATTTCATGTTCGCGAGATCAAAATTCCTTTTTTCGAACGCGTTGCTATTCACTAGAATAGTCCCACCAATGCGTACGCGATCCAGATTGACTTTCAGCGCGGCTGGGTTCATGGCGATCAACAAATCGACCTCGTCCCCGGGCGTCCGAATATCAACCGAACCAAAATGAAGTTGAAACCCACTTACCCCGTAAGTCGTCCCAACAGGGGCGCGAATCTCAGCCGGGAAATCAGGAAGGGTCGCCAAATCGTTCATGGCGTAAGCAGTAGCAAGGGTGAACTGCGTTCCGGTAAGCTGCATTCCGTCTCCGGAGTCACCGGCAAATAAAACCGTGGCTTCGGGCAGTTTTTCGACAGATTTAAGGGCCATGTAAATCTTGTTTTTAGGATAGAAGCGACATGTCGAGCATAATACGGCGTAAATGTAGCCTATTTTTGTTTGTCTTGCCTATGAAAGAATAGAATTATTGTCCGATCCGTGTATTTTGAAGGAGCCACAAGCCACAACAAGCGATGATCCCCTACAAATCGACTACTAGAGATATTCAAGTCACCGTCAGACCCGTTTATTTAGATGGGCAGTCCGATGTACTATCGAAGCGATTCGTATTCGGATATTTTGTGCGCATCCAAAATGATGGGCTCGAGGACATTCAATTGTTGCGTAGGCATTGGTATATCACCGATTCCAACGGCTTAGTCCAAGAGGTCGAGGGTGAGGGCGTAATTGGGAAACAGCCGGTTATTGCACCCGGTGAATCGCACGAATACAACAGCTATTGCGTCCTAGAAACGTTCGTGGGGCATATGGAGGGCACGTATACCATGGGAAAAAACATGGGCGAACGTTTTAAGGTTGAAATCCCTCGGTTTGATTTGAAAGCAGGCGTAAACTAGCTTGGCCCGGGCATTGAAACAGGGCCTTCCGATCTAAATCATTTCAACCGTTATTTCAATTCCTGCTGTGGTAAGCACCATTTGCTGCGTTTCGGAATGAAGTTTTGAACCCAGAATAGCTTCAGGAAGAATTTCTTTCGGCGTGTTCATGTGAAACAACGTGTCGGCTACCACATGCCAATCTTCGGCGGTTAGGTGCACGATTGCTTTTCCATCTTCTTCGACCATCGGCGCAAAGCCAAGCACTCGTTTAAGATGGCGAACGCCTTGTTGCTGATGAAGATTTGGATCGATGTTCATGATGCTTTGTAGTAAATTGCCAAGGCAGGTAGATTACTTGTCCCGGTAGATAACTCGTCAAACTTCGTCCGTCAATAACCACGGGCTCCAAAAGATCCGCTGCCCCCGCTATGAAACAATACCTGGACCTGCTAAAACACGTTAAAGAAAAGGGGCTTAAAAAGGAAGATCGAACGGGTACCGGTACGCTTTCCGTGTTTGGGTATCAGATGCGGTTTGATTTGAACGAAGGGTTTCCGCTCGTAACCAGTAAAAAGGTGTATTTCAAGGGATTAGCCGTTGAAATGCTCTGGTTTTTGCAAGGCGCTACCAACACTAAGTATTTGGTAGACAACAACGTACACATTTGGGATGCGTGGGCGGACGCCGATGGAAATTTAGGTCCGGTTTATGGCAAACAATGGGTCCGTTGGGCAGGTCGAGGCGGCACTGAGATCAATCAAATACAAAAGTTGATCGATGGCATCAAGGCGAATCCAGACTCCCGGCGCCACATCGTTAACGCCTGGAACGTGTCGGATTTGGATGAAATGGCCCTTCCTCCGTGCCACATGTTTTATCAATTTTGGGTTGGCGATGGCAAATTATCCTGCCATTTATACGTCCGGTCCAACGATTTATTTTTAGGCGCACCCTTCAATATCGCTGAATATGCCCTTTTGACGCACATGGTCGCGCAGCAATGTGACCTAGATGTGGGAGAATTGGTTTATACCATCGGGGATGCGCACGTCTACCTCAATCATTTGGAGCAGATTGAAGAACAATTGGCCCGAACTACGTTTCCGCTGCCCAAGCTTAATATTAAAAGGCGGCCAAACTCTATTTTTGAATACGAATACGAAGACTTCGAGTTGGTTAACTACCAAGCTCATCCATCCATTAAAGCCCCGGTCGCGGTTTGAAAAAGAAACCTGAGATTATCATTATTTCAGCAATTGGATTTAAGAACCGGTTAATCGGAAATGGAATGGAGCTCCCTTGGCACATTTCTGCCGACCTAAAACGGTTCAAGGCGCTGACCTCTGGAAAGCCCGTTTTAATGGGTAAACGGACGTTCGAAAGCTTAATTCATCAAAACGGCCGGCCGCTTCCAGGACGCAGGAATTTGGTGTTGGCTCATGAATCCCAGTGGCCCGAATGGGACAATGTAGAATCGTTTGAATCCATTGAGGATGCTATGGCGGCCGTCCAGGACGCGGACCAAGTGTACATTACCGGCGGGGCAAGCGTGTACGAATCTTTTTTGACAACTGCCGATCGATTGGAATTAACACTCGTCGATGGGGACTACGAGGGAGACGTGTTTTTCCCGCCCTACGAGCACTTAATCGGCACCGAATACAAAGAGACGGCTCGTGAATCGTTTGATGGATTCGCGTTCGTGACCTTTGAACGTATCTAGCAAAAAAAAATCGTAGCTGCGCCCCAAAGGCGTAAAAACACTCTCCCTAGGCCAAATTATAGCCCCACTCTGGCTAAAATCTGGTCGATGCGTTTGAGGTGGTATTCATCGTCAAAACAGCCTTTCACTTCCTCTTCCGACATGTGCTCGCGAATAGGGGCAGATTCCAAGACGATGTCCATAAACGAACGCTCTTCTTCCCAAGCTGCCATGGCGCACGGTTGTACGCGGTCGTAGGCGTCTTCGCGCATGAGCCCTTTGTCAATTAACGCATTGAGAACGCGCTGGCTATTGTACAGCCCAAACGTACGCTGCATGTTGCGACGCATGTTGCCATCGAACACCACGAGGTTATCCATTACGGTTGCAAATCGTTGCAGCGCATAGTGAAGCACGGTCGTGGCATCCGGTAGAATTACACGTTCCGCAGATGAATGCGATATGTCGCGTTCGTGCCACAAGGCAACGTTTTCATAGGCCGTGACCATGTAGCCCCTCAGCAGTCGGGCACATCCCGTAACGTTTTCCGAACTAACGGGATTGCGTTTATGCGGCATGCTCGACGAGCCTTTTTGACCTTTTCGGAATGCTTCTTCTACCTCCCGAACCTCGGACTTTTGCAATCCACGCACTTCAACGGCCATTTTTTCTAACGTGGCTCCAATAAGGGCCAACACCGAAACGTAGTGGGCATGGCGATCGCGCTGTAAAACCTGGGTAGAAACGGGAGCCGCTTCGAGGCCAAGAATTTCACAGGTGTACTGCTCCACTTCCATCGGAACGTGGGCAAACGTACCTACGGAGCCAGACACTTTTCCGACCCGAATTCCTTCGGCGGCGGCCACAAATCGTTCGCGGTTGCGCTTCATTTCCGCGTAATAGAGCGCCAGCTTAGCGCCAAAAGTAGTAGGCTCGGCGTGGACGCCATGGGTCCGTCCCATCATGAGGGTATGGCGATGCTCGTTGGCGCGGCGGCCCAAAACCGCTATCATCCGGTCAATTTCAGCTAAAATTAGAGCATTTGCCTTCTTAAGCCTTACGGACCAAGCGGTGTCTACCACATCAGAAGACGTCAAACCGTAGTGGATCCATTTGCGCTCGTCGCCTAGTGATTCACTAACAGACCGGGTAAACGCGACCACATCGTGGCGGGTAATTTCTTCAATCTCTAGAATGCGGGCAACATTAAACTTCGCCTTTTGACGGATTAATTCAACGTCTTTTTCAGGGATCACGCCGAGTCTGGACCAAGCCGCACAAGCCGCTATTTCTACTTCCAACCACGCGTCAAATTGTGCTTCTTCACTCCAAAGTGCGGCCATTTCGGGCCGGGTATATCTATCAATCATTCGTTTAGTATTCGGTTTTGCACGAAAGGCTCACCCATGCAGTGGACGGCTTTTCCATGGACCAAACGATTACCTAAATGGTGTATCGTTTGTCGCGCAGCGATTTATATAGGATGGCGCGCGCCCTAAAGATATGAGCTTTTACGGTGCCAAGTGGCAAATCCAGCTCTAGAGCGATTTCTTCGTACGATTTTTCCTGTTGATGCCGCATCACAATCACCCGATGATACTTTTCCGGCAATAACTCGATCGCCTCCTGAATCATATGTCGCCGTTCGTCTTCCACGATGTGGCGATCCGGACGATACGACGTGTCCGGAAGTTCAAACTCAATCTCTCCATCTTTGGTGCTGATGGGCTGATCGATGGACATCGTTTTCAACTTTCGCTTCCGAAGAAAATCGATCGTGTGATTGGTTGCGATTTTGAACAACCACGTTGAAAACGCATACTCGGAAGAATAGGAAGGCAGCGCTGAAAAGGCTTTTATAAAACACTCTTGAACCAGAT
>JAURGV010000202.1 GCA_030833605.1 Rhodothermales bacterium | reverse complement strand
TCGATTTTGACGATCGAGGTCGAAGCAAAGTCATTGACTATGTGGTCGAAAAATATGGCCGTGAAAATGTATGCCAGATTATTACGTTTGGAACCATGGGCGCGCGTTCCGTTATTCGCGACGTAGCCCGTGTGCTGCAAATTCCGCTTCCTGAGGCCGATCGCATTGCCAAACTCATTCCTGAGGGGCCGGGCGTTTCACTTGAAAGCGCCATGTCGGATGTGCCCGAGTTCAAACGTTTGCTTAAGGATCCCAATGAACAGATTCGCAACCTCTTGCACTACGCTAAGGTTTTGGAAGGATCGGCACGCCACACGGGTGTTCATGCGGCCGGTGTGATCATCGCGCCCGGCAACGTGAGTAATTTCGTACCCGTCTCGGTCTCCAAGGGCAAAACGGCCGATCTCGACATTGTCACCACGCAATACGACGGCAAGTGGGTAGAATCGTTTGGGCTACTCAAAATGGACTTTTTGGGGCTCAAAACCCTAACGGTCATTGAAGATGCGCTGGATTTAATAGAAGCGGAGCACAACAATCGGATTGATTTAGACACCGTTCCATTCGACGACGCCAAAACGTTTGAGCTATTTCAGCGTGGGGATTCCGTATCCATTTTTCAGTTTGAGTCCAGCGGAATGCGGGAATGGCTTCGGAAATTGAAGCCTACCAGCATTGACGACCTAATCGCGATGAACGCGCTCTATAGGCCGGGTCCTATGGACAATATTCCGACCTATATCAACCGTAAGCACGGTAAGGAAACGGTTTCGTATCCGCACGATATGCTCAAACCTATCCTTGAACCTACGTTTGGCATTCCCGTGTACCAGGAGCAGGTCATGCAAATGGCACAGGTTATGGGTGGGTATACGCTGGGTGGAGCCGATATTCTTCGACGCGCCATGGGTAAGAAGAAAGAGTCGGAAATGAAAACCCAGCGCGCGATTTTTGTGGCTGGTGCACAGGAACGGGATGTCACTGAAAAAACGGCTAATGATGTTTTTGACCTGATGGCCAAATTCGCAGGGTATGGATTTAACAAATCACATGCGGCTGCTTATTCCATAGTTGCCTACCACACTGGATATTTAAAAGCCCATTATCCAGCGGAGTTCATGGCAGCTGCCATGACGAACGAGATGTCCGATTCGAAAAAGCTTACCATTGTTCTCGATGAAGCCCGCCATTTGGGCATTGAGCTGTTACCACCCGACATCAATGCATCCAATGCTCGGTTTAAGGTAGAAAAAGGGAAAATTCGATTTGGGTTGGGAGCCATTAAGGGCGTTGGGATGTCCGCAATTGAAAGCATCGAAAAAGAAAGAGCTAAAAATGGCCCTTTCGTGACCCTGTTTGAATTTGCCCGTCGCGTAGACTTACGATCTGTAAACAAAAAAGCGGTGGAAAGCCTAGCCAAAGCTGGGGCTATGGATCGTATGGAAGGCCACCGTGCACAATTTGCCGAAGCCGTAGAGCTTGCCATTGCATACGGTCAGAAAATGGCTGCAGATCGCATGGCTGGCATGATTTCGTTGTTTGGAAGCGCGGGTGGCGATGGAGCCGCAGGTATCGAGCCTACCCTCCCGACCGTGGAGCCATGGGCCAAATCGAAAATATTGAAGGAAGAACGGGATGCCGTCGGCTTTTACGTCTCTGGGCACCCCCTAGAGGCTTTTTTGGCTGAATCGCGCGCTTTTGCGTCGGCACAAGTGGCTGACATTGCCGCTATTGTTGAACGAGAAGGACCCGTTGAAGACGGTTGGGCTTTCCGGAATAATCGTCCTGTGCACACGTTGTGCGGTATTCTTACCGAAGTGCAACACCGCGTAAATAAATCCGGGAAACCGTTCGCATTGTGTCAATTTGAGGATTTTACGGGCCAAGCCGAGTTGGTGTGTTTTTCCAACACCTACGACAAGGTGCAACGCTATTTGAACACGGACGAAGTGGTGCTAATCAAAGGAAGTGTTGAAATGCGCGGAGGAACGGGCAAAGTGCTTGGAAACGATGTTATCCCCATGTGGAAAGTCCGTGAGCAGATGGTCAAGTCTTTAATTTTGCGTGTTTCTGCGGCTGATCTGGTCAAAGAACAAGTAGACAAACTGGAGCAATTGGCCGGAAACCACCGGGGGACGTGCAAACTCTATTTTGACTTGATCGAAGAGGGCGATTCCAAGCCCTGCCGCATATTGAGTAGGACGTCCGTGATTGACCCCAATGAGGAAATGATGCGCGGATTGGCGAATTTGTTTGGAAAGCGAGCCATTACGGTTGAAGGCGAATCATAGATTTGATCGAAATCGTCAAACATATCCCCAGAAATATCTTGAAAATGATGGTTCGAGGGTATCAGCTTATGATTTCCCCTCATTTGGGTGCTTCTTGTCGCTATTCACCGACTTGTTCAGAATATTCGATCCAAGCATTAACAAAGTACGGGGCACTCAAAGGAGGTATTTTGACCCTTTATCGGATTGGGAGATGCGCACCGTGGGGTAAGGGTGGATTTGACCCGCCGAGGTGGTTTGGAGAGCCTCAAATACCTGAGACGGGCGAACTATCTGAGGCCCTCGAAACACCCGAGACTCCCGAACTACCTGAAGCCCTCGAAATACCCAAGACTCCCGAACCTCTTCGGGAATCCAAATCGAACGAAGCTGCAATCCAATGAGCGCGAAAGACCACGAAAACAAGGCAGCGGGGATGTCCGCAAGGGTAAGTGTCATCACGTGTTCCGATACGCGGACGGTGGATTCGGACACGAGCGGTAACCATATCGTCACCCAAATTCAAAATGCGCAGCACCACCTTCTTTCGTACCAAATCATTCGCGACGATCCGGCGCTGATCGTCGATTGCGTCTATCAGCAAGTCCAGCAAGGGGCTGATGTAATCCTGGTAAATGGCGGAACCGGCATTTCTTCCAGAGATAATTCCTTTGAGGCACTGGGACAGATCATCGAATCCCACATTCCCGGTTTCGGCGAACTGTTTCGCATGTTATCGTACGAAGAAATTGGCGCCGCCGCGTTTTTATCGCGCGCTCAGGCCGGTCGCATTCAGCGTTCGGTGGTTTTCTCTATGCCTGGATCTACTCCGGCCGTTCGATTGGCGATGGAAAAGTTAATACTTCCCCAAATCGCACACTTAATCGCCGAGCTTCGCAAGTAGCCTTATTCGAATCTGAGCGCGTCTATCGGATTTAATGAAGCCGCTTTTCGGGCAGGATAAAACCCGAAGAAAATACCAACGGCAGCGGAAAACGCGATCGCAATGAAAATAATATCGGGTGAGACGGCGGTACTCCATCCTGTAAATGAAGCCAATATCTTTGCCCCTCCAAAACCGATTCCAACGCCAATCGCGCCCCCAAAAATGCTCATCACAATCGATTCAATCAGAAACTGAGTAAGCACATCGCTCCCTCGCGCTCCAATAGCCATTCGAATGCCAATCTCGCGGGTTCTTTCTGTTACCGAGACCAACATGATATTCATGATCCCAATCCCCCCTACAAGCAAGGAGATGGATGCAATAGCGGCGAGGAGCATGGTCATCACCTGGGTCGTTCCCTGCGCTGCTTCGCTTAACTGATCCTGGTTTTTGATTTCGAAATCGTCGGGCTCCCACGCTGCTAAACCGTGCGATTCCCGCATAATGGCTTTTAATTCAACTTGCGCTTTTTCAATATCGTCCGGGGAAAAAGTGTTGGCCAAAATCTGTCGGATGAACGTGAAGTTGGAAAGACGTCTTTGTACGGTCAAAAATGGAGCGAGCGCAACGTCATCTTGGTCATTCCCGTCCGGTGTTTGGCCTTTCTTTTCTAGCACACCGATCACTTCAACCGGTACGTTCCGAACCAATACGCGTTGCCCCACTGGATCGTCATTGGGGAATAAATTTTCAGCGATGGTAGCCCCGAGAACAATGACTTTTTTTCCTTGGCGTTGTTCGGAAATATCGAAAAACCGGCCCGAAGTAAGCGCCCAGTCACGAATAACGGGATATTCAACGGAAACACCGTGAACCGTGGATCTCCAGTTGCCAGACCCTCCCACTATTTGCGTACGGGTGAAAATGACCGGAGAAACACCCGCTATATAGGCCGATTCGTTCATGATTTTAGTCGCATCGTCGTCTTTTAGACGATTGAAACTGGCAGCACCTTGGTTAACCCCTCCCGCAGAACTGGTGCCGGGAGTGATGACCAACATGTTGGTCCCTAGATTTTGAATCTGCGCCTCAATTTGCGATTGGGCCCCTTCCCCAATCGCAACCATCACGATAACCGCGCCAACGCCGATAATAATGCCCAACATGGTGAGCAGTGTGCGCATCTTATTTTTAATGATGCTTTTAAGCGCAACCTTTACGAGTCTTCCAGAATGCATATCGTTTTTAGCTAAACGCTATTATTTTGATTCAGAGGCTAACGCTTCTAATTCTTGTTTTTTAATCAATTCTCTATACAATTTAATATATTCGTTCTTATCTACTAAATTATTTTTTAATATTTGTAGAAGTAATGCCGGGTTTCCTCGTTTAACATGACTTTGTTGAGTAGTTCCTGTTAATCTTGCTAAATCATTT
>JAURGV010000201.1 GCA_030833605.1 Rhodothermales bacterium | reverse complement strand
GACAGGGTTCAACGCGAGCTAAGGAGCGAACCGTAACGGAGCACACGGAAGGGGCATTAAGAATGCCACGAATCCGGGCTTCTGCTGTTTTTAATGACTCTTCATCGGGGTGGCGGACGTCAACCGAAAATTGGACGCGTTCGGGGATCACGTTGATTAAATTGGGCTCGTAGGTAACCGAACCAATGGTGAGGCGGAGTCCGGGAATTTCTTCTGGAAGCAGTCGCAATTGAGACATCATAGACGTAGACACGGCACCCGCATCCTTCCTCAAATGCATGGGAGTCGTCCCAGCGTGGTTGGCCTGCCCCTCAACGGTTACTTCTTGCCAAGAAAGGCCTTGAACGCCTGAAACAACACCGATTTCTAGGTTTTCCGCTTCAAGCTCTGGTCCTTGTTCGATATGCAATTCCAGAAAATAGCCTACGTTGAACGCAGAAATCGAGCCGGACGCACCATATTTAAGCCGCGTTAGTTCTTCTCCGACGGTTATCCCGTTGGAGTCGGTAGCCTCTACCACCGTCTGCATGTCAATTTTCCCGGAATGGAATAAGCTGCCCATCATATCGGGCATGAACCGTACGCCCTCTTCGTTGACAAAAGAGGCCACAATCAACGTGTGGGCCGGTTGTTCACCCTTTTCCACCCATTGGTTGGCACACTCCAAAGCGGCCAAAACACCCAGCGCTCCGTCCAACCGTCCTCCCGTTCCTACTGTATCGGTATGCGAGCCAATCATGACGGCAGGCAAATTGGTTTTTCCTGGAAGAATGCCAAATAGATTCCCAATAGGATCAATACGCACCTCAAGCCCCAGCTTGCGGCATTCATTCGCTACATAGTTTCTACCCTCGAGATCCTCCTTGGAAAATGCCAGTCGGCACACCCCTCCATCCTTTCGCGGGCCAATTTTGGCCAGTGAATTCAGGTGACCCAGAAGTCGATTCGTATTTACGGTAGGTTTCATTAGAATCTTGCGATGGTACGTTGCGAAGACAGGATAGAGCGCGGCAAGCTTGTGACGAGAAACCCCTGAACAAACCTTCCGTAAGACCAAAAATAGTGCTTATTCAATTGATATCTGGTTTGGCCATGCAGCTGAGATCCATATTGTTTTTTCTTGTTGTTTTTGTGTTTTTAGGGTGCGACCAACAGGTGCAGTCGCAATCCCAAAATACGTTTCGTACGCAATCCGAGCCCGGCGAATCGCTCCAAGACACCATTATGTCCGGTCGTCAAAATGCGATAACACGCGCAGTAGGTCAAGCTACGCCAGCGGTCGTGAGTGTAAACGTGATCCAAACACAGCAAGTCCGGGTTAACCCCTACCAAGATCCCTTTTACGATTTCTTTTTTGGAAGACAACGCGCCAATGTGATGGAGCGCGAAGTCAAGTCCATGGGATCTGGATTTGTGATTAGTGCGGATGGATACATTGTAACCAATGAACACGTAGCGGGGGGAGCCTCCAAAATCACGATAGCCTTTCCCGATGGTACCAATTTGCCCGCGACATTGATTGGTGCGGACTCTGGAACCGACCTTGCGCTATTGAAAGTAGATTCCGATAAGCCGTTGCAGCACTTATCGTTCGAGTTAGACGAAGGGCCGATAGTAGGGGAGTGGTCTATCGCCTTGGGGAACCCATTTGGGTTATTTGAAGCCTCTGATCCCACGGTTACCGTCGGGGTGGTGAGTGCAACCGGCCGCGATTTGCAGCCACAGGATAATCGCTATTATCTAGATATGATTCAAACGGATGCCTCCATCAACAGAGGGAATTCAGGAGGTCCTTTGCTTAATGCCATGGGCAAAGTAATCGGCGTCAATACTGCCATTTTTACTGAATCAGGTGGAAGCGTTGGTATTGGATTCGCCGTTCCGGCGGAAAAGGCGGTTCGTGTTTTGGACGAGATTCGTGAAAAAGGCTTTGTCGATCGAGCCTATTACACAGGATTAAGAGGTAGAACGCTGCCGGCTCAGTGGGCTCAGTCTCTGGGACTGTCAGAAGCGAAAGGGGTGGTTGTTGAAAGCGTGGATCCAGAGTCGCCCGCTGACAAGGCTGGATTCAAGCCCTACGATGTCATTATGCAGGTTGACCAATCGGCAATCAACGATCAAACTGATTTCGTGGGCAGATTATTTGAGTACCGCCCCGGGGATAATGTCCCTTTAAAAGTGGTCCGAGAAGGAAAGATCGTTGACATCAACATGGTATTGGGAAGTCAAAGGGCGCAGTAGGTCGTGCGATGGCCGGGCTATTTTTTGTAGTAGGTCCCTTGCTTGAGCTGTTCAGCACCGCGATGAGACGTGTTGAAATCCACGGGAATCGTGCGCCGGTCCAGTTCTCTGGTTGCGGAATACACTTCAAAATGCAGATGCGGTCCCGTGGTAAAGCCGGTATTACCCGAATACCCAATCAGATCTCCCGCGCGCACGCGTTCTCCAATTTGGACGACGGGCCTATTCGGGGAAAGATGGACATAATTGCCAATAGTCCCGTCCGAATGGCGAATTTTGACGAAGTTGGCTTTTGTTTTTAGGTCGGGGTCGGGTCGTCCTTCCTTAAATCCCAGTTCGAACTCGATGACGGTTCCGGCCCGTGCCGCCCGCACGGGTGTGTTTAACGGCATATCCCAGTCGAGTGCATATTTGCCCTGATGTGTTTCGCTTCCAAGGTATCCTTGACCAACCAAGTAAGATTCCCCTTCAGAATACGGGAGTTCGTAAACAAAGCCTCTTTGGTGTTCGGCGAGGTAGTCGCCCAAAATCCATTTTACTTGAAAGGAATACGACCATTCCTCATCCCGAGACTCCACTTCCAATGAGACGACCTTTTGACGCGTCTGACCTTTGATACTTCGAACAATGGGTAGAACGCCTCGAGTAACAAGGTTTTTGGCATCGATATCTAATACCATGGTTACGTCCCAATCCACAAGCGAACGAACAAAAATGAAAACTTCTTCTGGATGGGTCTCCGATTCAATACAAAATAAACCGTCATAACAGTCGGAAGCCCTTGTGTTGGAGGGCTGCGAAAGGCCCGGCAAAAGCGCTATTAACAGGATGGCTATGTGCAGTCCAGCAATCAAACCGGTTACCAGGCGTTTTTAATCGCCAAAACATTTTGGGTGACTGAATTTCCTTTTCCAAATACGGCACTCCCTGCTACAATCACATCGGCTCCAGCACCCGTCACCTCAGCTACATTGTTCGCTTTAACCCCTCCATCCACTTCCAAATAGGCGTTGGAACCGATCGCATCGAGCATGGCACGCAAACGGCGGATTTTGTCCGTGCTGCCTGGGATATACGATTGACCCCCAAAACCAGGGTTTACGGACATGATGAGAACCAAATCTACATCGGGCAAAATCTCTTCGAGCGTAGATAGAGGAGTGGCTGGATTCAACGTCACTCCGGCTTTGCATCCTTTCGCTTTAATGGATTGAATGGTTCGATGAAGATGGGTGCACGCTTCGACGTGGACCGTGATTATGTCAGCTCCTGCGTCTGCAAAGGCTTCCACGTAGTCATCCGCGTGTTCGATCATCAAGTGAACATCCAGGATGGCACCGGTTTGATCGGCCACTGGACGCAACGCGGAGACCAGCAGAGGCCCAATCGTGATGTTTGGCACAAAGTGGCCATCCATCACATCAATATGGAGCCATTCGGCGCCTGCGGCTATGGCCTCTCTACAGTGGTCCCCCAAGCGTGCGAAATCGGCGGAGAGAATGCTGGGGGCTAATATGGGCATGTGCGTTGGGGTGTTTTGGCGTGGTCTTTTAAGCTACCCATCGGCAATCCACGAATCAACTCACGCGCGAAGGTAAACGAGGTAAAAAGGAATGATAGTGGCATAAAAAAATGGGGGCCGCGCTAAAGCGCGGCCCCCAATCAAAACTATCCAACGACAGACACTTTAATCCACCATCGGTGGGTTAAAAATGCCAGCGTGAGAAGACTACATATCGTAGGTAATCCTTGCGACACCCATGCGGCCCATTTGCGGGGCGCCAACAAATTCACGGTGGAAATTATCGGTGACGTTGGAAATACCAATGTCAACGCGAAGTCCAGCCGTAAATTGTTTTAGATCGTAACCAGCTCCAATATCAAATAGAGCGTAGCTAGGAACGTCACCTACATACGGGCCAGACAATACAGGAAATCCATCGGTGTAACGCGCTGCGGCATTAACCGAAAGCCCATTTCCAAAAAGGTATTTTAATCCAGCTGTCGCTTTTAGGGTTGGTGCATTCAGCGCTACTTCCAATCCTGTGCCCGGTGAGTCCGTTTCTTCGTCGTCGAAATAATCGTCACTTACTAGCGACATGTTTCCGAATAGCGAAAGAGCATCACTCGCTAGGTATTGAAAAGCGATATCCGCGCCATAGAAATTGACTTTACCAAAGTTACGATAGGTCAGCATAATTTCTGGGACGGCGCCAACACCACGATTGTTTTCAATTGGTTGAACGATTGCAACCGGCGTAGATGCAGAAGGTAGCGCGCTTCCAGCCAATTGAACCACCATACCCGCAGCTTGTGCAGCACTCAATCCAAATGCTCCTAGCGTCGCGTTCAACTGAGCATTACCGGCAATACCGGCAGCAAGTGCTGTGGTCAAATCGGTTTTGAGATTG
>JAURGV010000200.1 GCA_030833605.1 Rhodothermales bacterium | reverse complement strand
CGTTCAAAACCGGTGATCCATGCTGTGTTAGGTCCTTCTACAGCCGGTTTACCAATCATTTCGATGTTGAACATGGCTACAACGGAGTCGGGATTTACGGCTTGTGAGAAATATCGAGAACCATAGCCGCCCGATTCTTCAGCCGTAAAAGCCACAAAGTAAATAGTCCGTTCTGGCGTACCTAGGGAATGGAAATACCGAGCTAGCTGAATTACCGCGGTCGTTCCAGAAGCATTGTCGTTGGCTCCGTTGGAAATCGAATCGGCTTCGGCATCGCCCCCTCTGCGGACTCCGATATGATCATAATGGCCAGAAAAAACAACGATTTCGCCGGAGCGTTTCCCGGGAATCATCCCCACAACGTTGGCAATGGAGATTTCAGAATGCTCGGATGCTCCCGCGACAGTAAGAGACCGTATCGTTTTGGCTTCCGAAAGAACCATGACCAAGTTGGACGTCACTTCAAGGCTCATAGACCGGACTGGCCGACGCAGAAACCCGGCTACGCGGTCAAACGCTTCTTTTTGGTCCGGATGAACCACGACCAAGGCACCGGTTGAATTTCTGTTTTCACGCCAAACCGCGATCAGGTCATCTTCTGCGCCCACGAAAATAGTTGTAATGCCGCTGTTTTCATCCCATCTGATGGAATCCGAAGTCACGGCGGCTGCAACGGTTTCGGGTACCAAATCAGAGCCGTTCAATGTTACAGAAATAGACGCCGTGCCAATGGTGTACAGTGGGAAATCTTGAATAAAGTCTGTATCTCCTTGCAGCGGTACCAGGCCATTTTGGGCAAATTCGTTGGCAATGAGGTCAGCTGCTTTCCATGCGTCTTCAGAAAATGCCTGACGCCCATTCAGAGAATCAGCAGCAAGAACTGAGATGATTCGCTCTACCTCTTCCAGCGAAGGTTGTTTGGGGCCGCAACCTGTCAATAGCATGGAGGCGGCAAAAACGAGCGTTAAAAGAGGGGTATATGACCACTTTTTCATGGGAGTCAGCGAATGGTGAGTAAGATGTGGGCCGAAAGCGCTGATTACCACATTTTAGTGATATACACAAGATTAGACCCATCGAATTAGTTAGAAATGAATGCGGCGTTCCGTCTAATCGAATACCCGCGTTTGACAACCTTCAACCAAATCCATTGACAAAAAAGGGGTGGGTCCTGATGGACCCACCCCTTTTTCAACCGATTTACTTGTAAATCGAACTTATTTCCCGACCCTAAAGAGACACTTTTACTTGTGGTGCCACTAGGTACTTTTTTGACATTGTCCCTTGAAACCGACAGCAATCCTCCAGCAACTTCAGCAGCGGAAAGCCCTGGGTGCATCGCCCAGTAGAGCGCTGCAGCTGCTGTCACATGAGGCGTTGCCATGGATGTTCCCGACCGGATCATCCAAAGGTTTTGTGCAACGTCTTCCGGTGTCCGTGGAAGAGACACAATGTCTTTTCCTGGAGCCATGATATCTACAATGGGCCCGTAATTTGAGAATCCAGATAAATTCAATTTCGTGTCGTATGCGCCAACGGTAATGGCATCAGGAACGTGTCAAGCCCACCCCACCACCTCTCGTGCCAATCAGCAGTGATCCACTCGGAGCGACTTTTAATTGGTTGATCGTACTGGTAGATAACGCGGGCGTATTTTTGCGATTGAAAATGGTAAACCCGATTCCGTCAAATCGGATTAAGCCTTCTTGGGTCCCGATCCACACGTAACCATCTGGTGTCTGTGCCAGAGCCCCGACTGTGTTTTGAGGCAATCCATCCGCTGAATTCCAGCTAGAAAGACGGTATTGCGTAATATTCTTGGCCGGATCAAGCGTTAATACAGGCGCGTTTTGCCCATAAACATTCGTTTGGGGCAAAATTAGGCCGATTTAAATCAGCTGAAGAAAACGGTATATCAGTCGTTTTCGAACCATCAGGCTACGCAACTACCCCTTTTCTTTCAGATTTGATGGTTAGATAGTGGGAACACACACCTTCATAATCGGAAGAAAACCACTTTTTTTAATGGGACTCTTAATTGCGAGCCTGCATTAAGCCTCGAGTCGGAGCTAGGACTTCACCAAAACGACCAAACTTTACTACCGAAGAAGACTCATTTTTAAGGTCTTCTGTCCGTTATTGGACAAGACGCGAACAAAATAAATTCCGTTTGTCAAGCCGGAGCTTTCAAACTGAATTTGATGCGCTCCGGCAGTTAGGGTCTGACTTAAAATGGAAGAGATCGCTTTGCCTGAAGCATCAAATACATCAATCTGAACATGAAGCGTAGATTTTAATCCTATTTCGATGGTCGTGCTCTCCTGAAAAGGATTGGGGTAGTTGCGAACAAAGGAAATGGTTTCGGGCATCACGCGCGCTTCTATACCCGTGGAATACGCAGAATCGATAACACTGACCGGATTGAAGGCACCATTCATTACTGAGGTAACATCAGCTTCTGAGAGATCAAACCAATCTTTCAAAATGGATCCGTAGACGGATCGAAAGTCGAGGTCGTACTTCATATTACCGCCTGGCGCCAAATCGATCAAACTGGGCTGTGCACCCAGCAAACCACCAGCTACTCCGCCACCGAACATAAACATGGGCGCCGACGTGCCATGATCGGTACCGCCAGAACCATTTTGATAAATCCGTCGACCAAATTCAGAAAAGGTCATTACGAGGACTTCTTTATCCCATCCGTCCGACTTCAAGTCGTCCATAAATGCTCCCAGAGCATCCGATAATTGCTGCATCAAACTAGCATGCCGGACCAATTGATTGGAATGGGTATCAAACCCGCCCATGTTCAAATGGTAAATATTGGTTCCGAGTCGCCCTCTAATCAGTTTGGCGGTGATGGCCAAGTTCCCTGATAGTCCCGTTCTGGAAGGGTATTCAACCAGATTACTGCCTTTATCAGACGCCGTTTGAATGGCATCAGCAAACTGAAATGAATCGTTCGCGACAGAGCGAACAAAAGAAAGCTCACTTCCAAATGCATTCGGTGGTGCAAAGGCCTCGTCGAACAACGTACCATTTTGGGCAAACTGATTTAATAAGGCGAGGTTTGGAAAGGCAATCCCCATCCCACTGGTAGGGCCCTGGAACAACAGTGGCGCTCCGTTTCCCAACTGCAGTGCGAGCGGACCCGGCGGATTTTCGCTAACAAACTGAGGAAACGCTTCGGTTAAATACCTACCAACCCAACCGGTAGAACCCACTTCTTGCTCCGCACCCGCGGATAGCCAAAAATCGGTAGACGAAAAATGGGACAACGTAGGGTCTTCGTACCCCACTCCTTGGGCCACTTGCATCAGCCCATCCTTATACAAACGCTCGAAAGCGGTCAAGCTGGGGTGTAGTCCAACATCATTATTAAGGCGAAGCACGCTCGATTCAGGAATAGCGATGGTTGGCCGAATGCGATAGTATTCGGAATCGGTGTACGGAATAACCGTATTCAACCCATCATTCCCTCCCGAAAGTTGCAGGAGAACCAATATCCTATCGGTACCCGACTGAGATAGCTTTTGCAACAGCGGTGACGCTCCGTATGCCCTCAGCGTGGACCCGCCAAGTCCTATGGCGCTCCCTGCGGTCGCCAGTCCCAATCCCTGTAAAAACTGCCTGCGTGACCAAGAGGCATGCGCTTTGTCATGAACTTCCCCGTGTTCTAGGCTGTCCCCATCTCGCAACGTTGGTTTTTGATGATTACACATAGGTTCGCCTACGAAAGCTGATATTCAGGAAATTGAGTTAAGCGCACTAAGTAGGCCCGCAAGCGATCAGGTGCACCCCCTATAGACAGATTCCATTCATACCATGGAAGGCCATTTAAAAATATCTTTACCAAATTGCGATGGTAAGCCGGTCCGTTTAAAAACCAATCCGGTAATGGCAGTGTCGCTAAATCACCTTCAAATGGTTCTTCAATCTCAGCAACCTCCAGCCACTCCATAGGAACGGCAAATACATGCTGCGCAATGGCTAACGCCAAGTCGAGAGAAGCGTAATAGGTGCCTGGCGGCGTGAGCGCCTCACCCAAGGCTAAGAGGTCGGCGTCCGAAGCATGTGTTCGTAAGATCGCTTCGGTGATGGTCCATCGCGACGAAAGGGTATTCGTCGTAATCCAGTTTCGATGTCCCGGCCACCCGGCGACATTCGGGGGATCCAATAACGTTTGCTCAATACCTGGGATAGCCCTTCGAATGTCGTATCCAAGTTGCTCTTCTAGGGGCAAATCAGCTTCAACTACCAGCCCAACACACATTTCTATCGGCGATTGGTGCCTTCCGCCTTGGTAAACCGGGTCAAAAAACGTTGTGCTGGTGAAGAGGACACGCAATGCCGATCCGATATTAAAATTCGAACTGAGTAAACTAGCGGCCACTTCCGCGACCAAAGCCGCGTCGGGTTCGCGGTACACAAACTCCACAACGAGCTTTTCAGCCATGAAATGAGCGATTTGAGGGGAGCGTTCCTCAAAAATAATATCGATTACGTCGTCGTAACCGTACTCTCCTGTTCGTCCGAAAAATGTTTTTTCTCCGTCGTCAAAACGAGTTCCAACAAAGGCTACATCCCACGTTTGCGGAATCTGAACTATCCATCCCGACAAAGCCTTCGCAATTTCCTGAATATCGGATTCCGTGTAGTTATCCACCCCAAATTGGTCCTGATGACCCATGGTGA
>JAURGV010000001.1 GCA_030833605.1 Rhodothermales bacterium | reverse complement strand
TGCAGCCTGCATAATGGTGTTGATGCGTACGCCTAGGCCTAAATCCTTGGCAATTTGGTACGCATCGACCACCATGAAGCGAAGTTTTTTCAGAATGATCGCTTTTTGAACCGAAAGGGGGAGATTATCCCACGTTTCAGCCGCCGAATAGGGGCTGTTTAGTAGAAACGTTGCCCCGTTTTCTGCCATGGCCAACGTGTCATAGCGTTCGAGGAATCCAAACTGATGAACAGCCACAAAATTGGCTTTGGTAATCAGATAGGTCGACTGAATCGGTTTGGGGCCAAATCGGAGGTGAGAAATGGTTCGAGCCCCCGCCTTCTTGCTGTCGTACACGAAATAGCCTTGCGCATGGAAAGGTGTTCCTTCCCCAATAATCTTAATGGAGTTCTTATTCGCACCAACCGTACCGTCGGAGCCCAAACCCCAAAATAAAGCTCGTGTGACGTCCGAAGGCTCGGTGGAGAACGATTCGTCGTATTCGAGGCTGGTGTGGGTCACATCGTCATAAATACCAATCGTGAAGTGGTTTTTGGGCTTTGATTCGTTCAAATTGTCCAAAATGCCGCGCACCATGGCTGGCGTAAACTCTTTGGAAGACAATCCATAGCGGCCTCCCACGATGTGAGGCATCGTTCTCTCACCAGCGAATTCAGAAAACGCGGTAACTACATCTTGGTAAAGGGGCTCCCCAATGGATCCTGGTTCTTTCGTTCTATCGAGAACCGATATCTTTTTGACGGAAGAAGGTATAGCATCTATGAACGATTGGACATCAAACGGTCTAAAGAGACGAATTTTGATCATTCCAACTTTTTCGCCTTGTCCCACCATCCAATTAATGGTTTCCTCGGCAGTCTCAGCCCCAGACCCCATCAAAATGATTATACGTTCTGCGTCGGGCGCTCCGATGTAATCAAATAACTTGTACTGACGGCCCGTCAACGCTGCAAGCTCATCCATTTTCGCTTGTACCGTTTCGGGTGTAGTAGCGTAAAACGGATTGCACGATTCTCTGGCTTGGAAATAGACGTCAGGATTTTGCGCCGTTCCACGAATGAAGGGATTATCCGGAGTCAAACCACGGGATCGGTGTTCGAGAACGCGATCCATTGGAATCATTTTTGAAATGATATCATTTGGAATGACTTCAATTTTTTGCAATTCATGGCTGGTGCGAAACCCATCAAACGCGTGTAAAAATGGAATTCTAGTGTCTAGAGTTGAGGCGTGCGAAATCAGAGCCATATCCATGACTTCCTGGACAGACCCTGAAAAAAGCATGGCCCATCCGGTACTTCGAGCCGACATCACGTCACTATGGTCGCCAAAAATGGACAATCCTTGGGTGGCCAAGCTCCTTGCGGCAACATGAAAAACGGTACTGGTTAGCTCACCAGCAATTTTATACATGTTGGGGATCATCAACAGCAATCCCTGGCTGGCAGTAAAAGTCGTGGTTAGTGAGCCTGTTTGGAGCGCACCATGTACTGCACCAGCAGCACCCCCTTCAGCCTGCATTTCGATAACTTTTGGGACCGTACCCCAAATGTTTTTTGCCGATTGGGCACTCCATTGGTCCGAGAGTTCGCCCATGGGAGAGGCCGGAGTGATAGGGTAGATGGCAATAACCTCGTTCGTGAGGTACGCGATGTGTGCAGCCGCTTGGTTGCCATCCATGGTGGTTAAAATGCCCTTCATCTGAAATGCCGTTTTTCTAACACGTTATTGGCTTGAAGCAAGAGAATTAAAGTCCTTGCGACAAGTGTAATTAATCAATTCTCTAAGGCATCCACTGGGGGCGGTACGTGAGGGTTTGTGTCGGGCATTGAGGTGAAACCATGTAGGACGGATGCCTACACCACTAGCGTATTATTCAATTTTTTATTTGAAGAAGTGCACTTTCAAAAAAATGCTTTCACTATTTTGCTAATTCGCCCTGATCTAAATCTTAATACCCATACTATGTCTATCACTGACAGTGGTCAGCCTTTTGAGGGCAATACGGCAGAAGGCTCACAACGCGAAAAAATTCCCGTTCTCATTTTCGATCAGCCAGGTCAACTTTCACTCCAGGTCGCCAAAAGAATTGCTTCGTTAATCGAAGAACGACAGGCCGCAGGTAAGCAAGTCGTTTTAGGCTTACCCACCGGGTCTACTCCAATCGGTGTGTATCAGCATCTCATTGCTATGCACCAAAAAGAGGGATTGGACTTCTCGAATGTCGTGACGTTTAACCTGGACGAATATTACCCGATGGCGCCCGATAGTCTTCAAAGCTATCATCGGTTCATGCACGAGAATTTTTTCAACCACGTAAACATTCCCAAAGCCAATATTCATATTCCTAGAGGGGATATTAAGCGGGAAGAAGTGGAAGAATATTGCCTTTCCTATGAGCACAAAATCAGAAAATTTGGTGGCATTGACCTGCTCATTCTTGGGATCGGACGAAGTGGGCATATTGGATTTAATGAGCCGGGCTCTGGCATTGACACGCGCACACGACTGATCATCCTGGACGAAATCACGAAAAAAGACGCTGCGAGCGACTTTTTCGGTGACGAGAACGTGCCCCGAGAAGCGATTACGATGGGTGTTGGTACCATTTTGGACGCGCGCGAAATCATTCTCATGGCAACCGGTGAACACAAAGCACCCATTGTTCGAAAAGCGGTTGAGGAAGAACCTACCAACAAGATTACGGCTTCGTTTCTGCAGAAACACCGTGATGCCTCCATGTATTGCGATGAGGCGGCGTCGAGCGAGTTTACTCGAGTCAAAACACCTTGGGTAGTTAAGCCGGTTCAGTGGACCGAAGAGCTCTCCATTCGCGCTGTTATTTGGTTGGCAGAAAAAGTAGGGAAGGCCATTTTACGGCTTGAGGAAGGCGATTTTCACCGCCACCATTTGCACAGTTTGGCGTATGGCCACCAGAATACGTACCAGCTCTGCAAACACGTTTTTGAGACGCTACGGAAACGCATTCAGTACGCAGAGAATTTGCCATCAGAGCAAAAAGTAATCGTTTTTAGTCCGCATCCCGACGATGATGTGATCTCGATGGGAGGCATGCTAGATGCATTGGTTGGCAATAAAAACGACGTTACCGTTTCCTACATGACCAACGGTTCGGTAGCCGTTTTCGATTCAGACGTACTTCGATATGTTCGATTTATGGAAATGGCCGGCGATCTGTTCATTGGTGAAAACGGCCTTTCTGACCTACAAGCCAGCTTGAAGAAGTTGAGCAAAGCCATGTCTTCTAAGCCGCCTGGACAGGTTGATTCGGTTAATGTTCAGCAGGTAAAGGCCTATATCCGGTACTCGGAAGCCATTGCTGGCATTGAGGTTATGGGATTGGATGAGCGTCATGCAAGGTTTTTGGACATGCCGTTTTATAAAACGGGAAAAGTCCGAAAAATGCCCATTGGAGACGCCGATGTGAAGATCGTTCTCGAGCAATTAGAGGAGAAAATGCCTGCTCACATTTTTGTGGCCGGGGATCTTTCTGATCCGCATGGAACGCATAGGATGTGCTATTTCGCGATTGAAAGAGCGCTTATTGAGTTCAAAAAGAAGCATCCTAAAACCAGTTCACATCCAACGGTATGGTTATATCGTGGTGCGTGGCAGGAATGGGAAATTGATAAGGCAGATGTCTATTTGCCGATGTCAAAAGCCGATTTGGATCGTAAAATCGAAGCTATTTTCAAACACGAAAGTCAAAAAGACCGAGCTATGTATCCTGGAGCGTATGACGTTCGCGAGTTTTGGGAACGTGCGCGGGACAGAAATCAGGGTACAGCCAACCGGTTAAACGCGCTAGGGCTACCCGAATTTCACGCAGTAGAAGCGTACGTTTGTGTGAAAGAGCTCTAGACTTGACCGCGAGTTACGCCGCGCTGTAAAAGGCGACCTAAGTATTCAATATAGATTGCGCTCCCGTAAGGGCGAACTCTATATCACTCATGGAAACGTCTCGGTGCGTCGTGGCCCGAATGGTTTGAGGACCGAACGCAATCATGCGTATACCCTTGGCGCTTAATGCTTTAAGGACATTGTCCGCCATTAACCCATGAGCCAAGTCAAATACAATGATATTGGTTTCAACCGTTGCAAGATCTAGGGTGACGCCGGAAAAGGAGCTTAATCCTTCGGCCAATACCCGTGCCTTTTCATGGTCGTGTTGAAGGGTTGACCGGTTGTTATCGAGGGCATATATCCCGGCCGCCGCCATGAATCCGATTTGGCGCATTCCGCCACCTAATCGCTTGCGAAGCCGACGAGCCTGTTTGATCATTGGAGCAGATCCCGCTAATACCGACCCTAGCGGCGTGCCCAGGCCTTTGGAGAGACATACACTAACCGTATCAAATGGGGCAGCTATCGCTTTTTCCGACTGACCGGAAGCGACGGAGGCATTCCAGATTCGAGCTCCGTCCAAGTGGAAAGCAAGGCCTCTTTCTTTGGCTAACGCTCCGAGTTCTATTATCCGCTCCAAGGGATAGACCGTGCCACCCGCTTTGTTATTCGTGTTTTCTAAGCTTAGAAGCCTGGGCATGGGCTCCCAATCATGCCCTACACGAATGGCTTTAGCAACGGAATCGACGTCCAAAATGCCTTTGGGGCAAGGAATTGCACAAAGTTGTACGCCCGACAGGGCGGCTGCGGCTCCCGATTCGTAGTTCCGAATATGACTTCCGCTTTCAAGCAGCACTTCGTCTCCAGGAGAGGTATGAAGCATCACGGCAATCTGATTGCACATGGTCCCGGAAGGGACAAAAAGTGCCTGTTCCTTTCCAAGAATATCCGCTACTTGCTCTTGAAGCTTGATTACGGTTGGATCTTCACCAAAAACATCGTCACCTACTTCGGCGCTCATCATGGCGTTAAGCATGCCTTGATCAGGGCGAGTTACTGTGTCGCTTCGAAGATCGACCGTACGCATGGTTAGCTCCGAGAGATATCTAATATTTCCAACGTGACTTTGCCTGCAGGGACTTTGATGTCGATTTTGTCACCTACGGTTTTCCCTAGTAACCCTTTGCCAATTGGGCTAGTAATGGAAATTTTTCCGGCTGTAAAATCAGCTTCTTGTTCTGAAACCAAGGTATACGCCTGTTTCATCCCATTAGCGGTGTTTTTAACACTAACGGTTGAAAGAATATAGGCTTTTGATAAGTCCACTTGGCTTTCGTCTAGCAATCGTGCGGTTGCCACGGTGTTTTCTAACTTGGCAATTCGAGCTTCCAATAGTCCTTGTTCTTCTTTTGCCGCATCGTATTCAGCATTTTCCGAAAGGTCTCCTTGGGCCCTAGCGTCGGCTATAGCTTGCGAAATACGAGGACGCTCTTGCGTACGAAGAAAGTGAATTTCGTCTTTAAGGTTTTGAAGTCCTTCGGTCGTGAGATAGGTCGGTTTTGGATCGCTCATCGTTCGGCTGATTTCTTCTTTTACGGTTAAGGACAGTCGAGAGAAATAGATATAAAAAAACGCTACTACGATGGGGTAGCAGCGGATGCGCTCTTGCTTGAGTGCGTATTTAAAAAATGTTGTACTCATAAAGCACGTTTCGAGATCCCGGTATCTGTGCAAATCTGTTATAGACGTTGGAATGGCGTGTGGTTTAACAGAAATTGCAAACACAGGTTGGATCTAATCATAGACCCTTTGGTTTGCGATCTTATTATCCAAATAGACCAAATAGATTCGATGCCTTATCCAGAGCCATTAGTCGCCCCGATGCGAGCTGAATTAACCTCCTTCGGAGTAAAAGAGTTAAAATCATCGATTGAAGTCGACGAATACTTCGCTGAATGCGATGGTAAAACAACCCTGCTAATCGTTAATTCGGTTTGCGGTTGTGCTGCGGCAAATGCACGCCCAGCAGTGAGAATGGCGCTTCAATCACAGGCGCAGCCTGACGATATGGTTACGGTGTTCGCAGGTCAAGACCTCGAAGCAACCGCTCGCGTACGTCAGTATTTGGCTGGAATTCCACCTTCATCTCCTTTTATCGCGTTGCTTTCTGACGGCGATCCCGTATTTGTTTTGGAAAGAAGACACATCGAAGGTCGTTCTGCATCAGCCATTGCAACGGATCTGGTTGGGGCGTACGCCAATTTTTGTGGCGGTACTGCTGGATCGGAAGGTGATAGTTCTGAAGAATCCGCACCTACGTTTAGGTCGATATTGTAACGAGCGCGCTTAGCCGAGCTTAAGAAGTCTTTCGTTTTGTACGATACCGCTTTGGTAATCCCTTCTTTCGGAGGGAATTAAACCAAAGTAACGATCGCCTACGTGCGTCCAGACTGAAAATGATCGCTCCGGCAACCAATATTCGACCCATCCGGCCCGTTCGCCCGAACGTGGAATCTAGCTATCCCAATCCGTCTCTAGATGAATTGGTAGAGTTGTGTAAAGACTTTGGTTTGATCACGGAAATCGACGCGGTCCAAGGAATTTTCCATATTTCGTGCAAAGACGAAAAATTTGTGGTCTCACCTTCAGAAGCGGAAGCGCTAATACGCGGGCTTTTGATTGGATATTTTGCGTTTAACACGCGAGATGACCTTGCCTTGGCCGACTGGTTAGATTAAGTCTTTTCTTAACGAACTCAGCGCGTTCTAAGTCGTATTTGGTATCCTAAGTCCATCTACCACTTATTCTACCTTTTGCTGATGTCTGACGTTTTTATTGTAGACGCTGTTCGAACTCCCATCGGAGCATTCGGAGGAGCCTTAAAAGATCATTCCGCCGTCGACCTGGCAGCCCACGTTATGAAAGCTTCTGTCGAAAGAAGCAAAGTGAATGCCGCGGATCTCGATTTATACATTTTTGGAAACATCCTTAGAGCAGGGCAGGGACAACTCATCCCTAGGCAGGCTGCACTAAAAGCAGGCATTCCCGATTCTGTAGATGGATTTACCATAGATATGGTGTGTTCTTCCGGTATGATGAGCGTTATGCAAGCTGCCACGCTTATAAAAGCTGGGGAAGCGGATTTGCTCATGGCGGGAGGTACCGAGTCTATGTCAGGGACCGGTTTCTATCTATCCCATAGGGCTCGATGGGGATATAAGTTCTTGATAGGTAATCCAGAAGGCTTAACCGATTTGCTGCTTCACGATGGACTAACCGACCCCATGACGGGTGAGACCATGGGCGTCCAAACCGAGCGTTTGGCGGCTGAAAAAGGAATTACGAGGGATCAGTTGGATGAGGTCGCGCTCATGTCGCATCTTCGCGCTGAAGCGGCTTGGGCCTCGGGTGCATTCGACGCCGAAGTAGCACCAATCGGGTATCAGGTTCGTCGAGATACCGTAATGCTCAATAAAGACGAAGGCATTCGCCCAGACACGACTCAGGAATCCTTAGCCAAGTTGCGCCCTGCATTCGACAAAGCAGGCGTTTTAACGGCAGGGAATAGTAGCCAGATCAGTGATGGAGCAGCTGCGATTATGATCGCCAGCGAATCCGCTGTTAAAAAACACGGCCTCAAGCCCATCGCACGGATTTTGGGAAGCTCTTGGGTAGCGGGTGAGCCGTATCGCTTCGCCGAAGCACCTATTCCTTCGGTCCACAAAATGCTCAAGAAAACAGGATTAGGGATTCAGGATTTTGATTTAGTCGAAAACAACGAGGCCTTTTCCATCAACTCTGTGCTGTTTCGGGATATGCTGGGTGTTTCCTACGATAAAATCAACGTCAATGGCGGTGCAATTGCTATGGGTCATCCCATTGGTGCGTCGGGCGCCCGAATTATTGGGACCCTTGTCCATGCCTTGATTAAAAGAGACAAATCACTTGGATTGGCTAGTATTTGCCATGGAACTGGTGGCGGTACGGCGATAGCGATCGAGCGTGTTTAAGCTTCTTTACATCGTTTTCGGAGGCGCTCTCGGAGCAGGTCTGCGATTTTCGGTGACGTTATGGTCTTCCCGGTGGATAGGCATTGGCTTTCCGTGGGGAACGCTGGCTGTAAATCTCCTGGGATCGTTCGCAGCTGGTTTTGTTTGGGCTGTGTTAGATAGAAGTGGTAATCCAGAGCGGGTCCATGCGTTGGTTTTGGTAGGGATGCTGGGCGCATTTACTACTTTTTCGGCCTATGCCCTCGATTCCATGACGCTATTCCAAGACGGAAAAACGGGACTGGCCATTACCAACATTTTGGCAAACAATGTGGGCTCGATAGCGGCGGTATTTGTTGGATATCTCTTGGCAAAAAGCCTTATAGCACCCGTAAAGTGACCATGGACAGTTTAGAAGCATTGGTACGTGTAGCGTCCCGATGGTCGGATCCCGATTATCCGGCGAGAGCTCTTGCAACAGAATCGACCCTTCAGCTAGACAATCGGTTTACCGAGGAGTCTATCGCGTTCGCAGTAAATCAGCAAATGGATTTGTTGCGTAAAGAGGATTTAACTCGTTGGGCAGCAACGCTTAATACGACAAATTCTGCCTGTGTTGGGGTTTTGAATCCCGGCAATATTCCATTGGTTGAGCTGCAGGATTTTATCGCCGTTGTGCTAAGCGGGCATTCCTATTTGGGGGCGGTTTCGTCCAAAAGTTCTTTCCTATTTCCAGCTTTTGTTGACGATTTGAAACGAGAATACCCCGAATTGCGAGCTGACTTGGTCTCTCAAGACGTTCTTTTTTCGCAGGCGAGTCGCATCATAGCCGCCGGGACAGACGAAACGATGGCTCTAGTTGCTGAAAAAGCATTGCAGGGGGGATTGAAGCCTGAAGATTGTTGGTTGCGAGGTCACCGCTATTCTGTTGCTGTTCTGGACGGCACTGAAAATGAAGATGTTTTGTTGGATCTGGCCGAAGATGCCCTAATGCACGGAGGGATGGGTTGTAGAAGTGTCGCCATCGTATTTGCTCCTGAAAACATGCCCATCGATGGAGTTTTGGACGGGTTTTCGGCGCACCGATCGCTTTCTCCGGCGCATCCCGCAACCGTAGGGTCGTTGAAATTGCAAGAAGCCTATCTGTCCGCGATCGGTGCGCCTCATGCCTTTGACGACGACTACCAATTCCTAATATCGCGCGGAACGCCCGACGTGCAAACGCCAGGGCACGTACGTTGGGTACCCTATTCGTCCATAACGGAGCCAACGGAATTTATCGCGGCCCATATGCACTCGATTCAATGCGTGTTTTCTTCGGCCGAGTTGGTTTCGAACCATCCGGGATGGGAGCCTATTGGGCAGGCCCAGCGGCCCGCCCTAGATTGGCATCCTGACGGGAAATCCCACGTTTCTTTTCTTAGAAGGTAGCTGAACGGAAATCAGAATGGATTTTGGTTCGTATTATAGGCTTGACGAATCCCTACGATTTTTATGACTGAAAAAACACAGAACTCCACCGAAAAGATAGCGGAAGAACCTGGAAGCGAGTCCAAGCTGAAGTCGATCGCACGGGAAACCAAAGGATTGATCAACGATCTCAAGGATTGGGTGGACCTAAGGGTTAAATTGCTTCAAATCGAGGTAGAGGAGCGGATTGAAGCCGCTGCAAGTAAGATTATTTCGCTTTTGCTGGTGGCTGTTTTAGGCGTGTTTGCGGGGCTCATGTTTTTAATTGCCATTGCCGAAGCCTTGAGTTTATGGCTGGGGCATCCTTCTTTCGGATATATCATTGTGGGCGTTGTGATGGCCGGATTGGCCTTCCTGTTAAATCGTTCAAGACCTCGATTTGGCAGGGGAGAGGAGCAAAAATCGATTCAAACAGAACCCGTAGCGCAGCTCTCTGAGGTTGCCGGAAAAGAAAACGAAACCCCAAAACAGATTGACCCTAACCAGATGAATCATGCGTAACATGCCCCCTGAATCGTTATCCCGGGCGGAGCTAGAAAAACGGCTGAAGGAGAAAAGCGAGTCGATTTCGGGTCGTTTCGAGTCGTTTGAATCAAAAATGCCTGGCAAAATGCCTTCCGTGGCTTCTTTCATTAAAGAACACAAATCATCCAAGATTGTGCTATCCGTTGGTGCGGGTTTACTAGTGGGGCTGATTATTTTTGGACGGCGGTCTTCGTCAAAACAAATCGACTACGACGACGGTGTTTCTCGATTGTCTAGCCAATTAGCATCGAGAATTGCGGATCTGCTTCAACACGGGTCGAGTTCAGACGATGCCGTCAAAAGGGCATTTGAAGAACAGCCTCCCATCATGAGATTAAGTAAGGAATCGGAGGGTATGCTGAGCTCTGCACTCAAGCAAGTGATGCAGGCTGGCGTATCCATGGTGGGTTCCGAACTTGCCAGTTATCTTAGAAATCGTAAAAAAGACGAGTCTTCTTCTTGAATAAATAATAGTTCATGGAATCATTTGACCCTCTTTGGGGTGAAATAAAGTCTGTGAATTTTGTAAAGGCCCCAAGGCAAAATCTGATTTATGCGCATTGTTTTATTCGGACCTCCAGGAGTTGGTAAAGGTTCTCAAGCACAATTTTTAGCGGAACGTGAGGGTGTTGCTCATATTTCGACCGGCATTTTGCTGCGTCGGGCTATTCGCAGTGGAACAGACCTCGGCTTAAAAGCGGCTGAATATGTTGAGCAAGGCAGATTGGTACCGGGCCCTGTAGTTCGTAGCCTTGCGCAAGATGCCATCGCTTCGTGTAACTACGACCGCTTTGTGCTAGATGGCTATCCTCGAACGATTGAGCAAGCCGATTGGCTCGCCGAATTCCTGGAAGAACATGGTTCCCCGCTGGGCACGGTCTTAAGTCTAGTTGTCCCTAACGAAATTATTGTGGACCGGCTTTCTAAAAGGCGTGTAAATCGGGTTACTGGAGAAAACTACCACCTCGATTTTAAGCCACCGCCAGCTGATGTGGATCCAGGCGTAATTAATCAACGAAAGGACGATACTCCCGAAGCCATTTTGCATCGGTTGGATATCTATCAGCAGGAAACGCATCCTGTGCAAGAATATTATCGTTCGCTTGGATTACTTCAGGAAATTGACGGTACGGGCTCGTTTGAACAGGTTTACGAGCGTATCTTGGACGCTATTAAACAGTCAGCCGGTTAATCGACCCATTTGCGAATTATGGAGAAAACGACCGTTCTGGAGTTTCTCCAGCAAAATCTACAATCTGTCGAACAGGTATTGACCCAATTAAAGGTTCTGAGTGAACCTAAAGGGCTGTATGAACCCGTTTCGTACATATTGGACAGTAAAGGGAAGCGATTACGTCCTCAGCTAACGCTAGCCGCAGCCGATGCCTTTTCAGGCGATAGAGACGTAGCGGTGCAAGTAGGCACCGCAATGGAAGTGTTTCACATTTTCACGTTGGTTCATGACGACATCATGGACAAAGCCGAAACTCGCAGAGGTCGTACAACCATCCATACAAAATGGGATGAAGCCACGGCCATTTTGGTAGGCGACTATTTAATGGGGAAGGCAGGAGAAATGTTATTGGCCCTGCCTGATCAACAATTGCGATCGGGTCTAGAGCGTTTCTCGTTGACGGTCAGAGAACTTTGCGAGGGGCAAATTCGAGATATGGAGTTCGAAACGTCCAGCAACGTCTCAATGGACGCATATCTCCAAATGATTGACCAAAAAACGTCTGCACTTATCAAAACAAGCCTCATTTTAGGTGGATTGACGGGAAATGCGGACAAAGAGAGCCTCCAACATTTGGATCATATTGGATTCCATATGGGGAGGGCCTTTCAAATTCAGGATGATTTATTGGATCTAACTGCTGATTCCGATGACTGGGGTAAACCCGTTGGCGGCGATTTGATGTCGGGCAAAAAAGCATACCTTTTGCTCGAAGCACTTCGGGTGGAAACCACCACGGGGAATTCCTATTTTCACCGTGTGGCTGAGAACGGAGGGTTGGCGAGTACCGAAGTAGATAAGGCGAAGCATTTGCTGGATGAAATGGGCGTACTTTCCTCTACCCAAAATGCGGTACGTCATCATTCTAACGAAGCGTTGCGGTTAGCAAAATTGCTTCCCGAGAGCCTTGGGCGATTAACCATAGAATCCCTAATTGAAAAAATGGCTGTTCGGTCTCATTAAGCCGCAGTCCAATCCAGAATTGAAACCAATCATGATAGAAAGAGAAGTAACAGTTACGAATAGAGCAGGCCTCCACACAAGGCCCGCATCCATGATTGTGCGGAGAGCTTCCCAGTTTAAATCTGAGTTCTTTATCCACAAAGATGGGTATGAGATCAATGGGAAAAGCATAATTGGAGTCATGACATTGGCTGCTGAACAAGGAGCGACCCTCATTTTGCAATTTGATGGACCGGACGAAAACGAGGCAGCTGACGCCTTGGCTGAAATATTTGAAGATGGATTTGGGGAAGTAAAATAATTATGGGGTCCCGAACAGAACATTTTGTCGATGGCCATGCACGAGGAATCCCGGTATCTCCCGGCATCGCCATTGGTCCCGCTTATCTGTACGCAAAAGTTTCGTTTGAAGTCGAAGAGAGGAAGTTGGAAGAGGATGTTCTGGGGAAAGAACTGGAGCGGTTTGAGGAGGCCGTAAAGAAAGCAGAGCGGGACTTGAACAAGATCAGCTCGATAACCCGGGAAAAGCTTGGTGAAAACAGGGCAGCGATTTTTGAAGCCCAGTTATTAATGCTTAGGGACGAATCACTTTATCCCGAAGTGGTCTCTTTTATCCAGAAACAGGCCGTAAATGCTGGTTTTGCGGTCAAAACGGTGATGTCTAGACATCGGCGCATTATGGAAGCGTCGGATAACGAGTATTTGAGGGAACGGGCCAACGACCTGTTGGATATCCAAGAACGCATCATTAGGCACCTTAGAAGAGGTCGGATTTTATCGGCAGTCGATGAAAATAGCATCGTGATCTCCGAAAATCTGACGGCAGCGGACATCATTCTGTTTAGCCGCCGCGGTATCCTGGGTTGTGCTACAGATTTTGGTGGGCCAACCTCGCATGTTTCGATCATGGCGCGAGCGCTTCACGTTCCTGCTGTGGTAAGTACGCACGGTTTAACCCATCAAATCAAAACCGGCGATTTAGTTATTCTGGATGGAATTAAGGGCGATGTAATTGTTAATCCTGACGCCAAAACTCTTTCCCACTACAAAACGAAGCTCAAGCGATACCAGCGTCTGATTCAAGAGGATCGATCCCTCGTCCCGCTTCCTGCCGAAACATTGGATGGATACAAGGTTCAGCTGCAAGCGAACCTCGAATTGATTGATGAATTGCCGCAGTTGAAAGAGTATGGTGCGGAAGGAATTGGCCTTTACCGGACCGAAATGGCGCTTTTAATGCAGGGAAAGGTTCTGGTCACGGAAGAAGAGCAGTTCGGCCAGTATCGGGAAGTGGTTAAGGCGACAAGCCCCCATAGTACTACGTTTCGAATTTTGGATTTGGGTGGCGACAAAATGCTTCCCATGGGCGCCCGCGAGCATAACCCATTTTTGGGTTGGCGCGGGATTCGCATCATGTTGGATAAAAAAGAACTGTTGATTCCTCAACTGCGCGCCATGTTAAGGGCATCTGCCTACGGCCCAACCCGAATCCTGCTTCCCATGGTGACTTCCATCGGAGAAATACGGTTGTTTAAGCAGATTCTAGCCGAAACCATCGCGGATTTAGAAAAGGAAGGCGTTGAGATTGATAAGAATATTCCTATTGGAACGATGGTAGAGGTTCCTTCGGTAGCGCTTGCCGCCGACCAATTCGCCAAAGAGACCGATTTCTTTTCAATTGGCACGAACGATCTCACCCAATACACGTTGGCCGTCGATCGGGGAAATGACTTAGTCGCCGACCTGTATGATGAGCTGCATCCGGCCGTATTGCAATTGATTCAACTGACCACCAAGGCTGCCAAAAAGGCCGGTATTCCCGTGAGTTTATGCGGAGAGTTGGCCACCAATCTGCGTGCTGTCCCGGTGTTACTTGGTCTTGGAATTGACACGTTTTCGGCCTCACCCATCTATCTTCCGGGCATAAAACGAGTTATCCGGGCCATGAAGTTGGCAGAAGGGCAGGAATTGGCTCGTAGAGCGCTCCAGGCGGCCGACCCCGACGAGTTTAGGACGTATGTCGATAAATGGCTCGAAGAACATGCCTGTGGCGTCTCGTTCTTCTTAGAAGGGAAATAGCTCGCTCCAAGCTTTGCCGTTCGCGAACCTATTGCCACCGTCCAACCCTCAGTTGAGACCGTAAAGCGGGATGGTTCTTTAGGTTACCCGGCTTCATCCTAATTTGCCTCGTAGAAACTTCCATTCAAGTGCTCTATGGCAAGAATATCGCCGATTTTCATTTTTTTGGTGCTGTCGTTTTTTTGTGTCCAGGTCACTGAGGCTCAATTCAACTACCATTTCGGCCGAAATAAAATCCAGTACGAGGATTTTGACTGGCAGGTCATGAAAACCGAGCATTTCGATATCTACTATTATCCCGAAATGCTCGAACTCGCTGAGCATGGTGCTTTTTTTGCGGAAGAAGCGTATGCAGAGCTTGAACACAAGTTTAATTTCTCGCTGAACCACCGCGTTCCGCTCATTTTTTACTCGTCAAACCTCCATTTCAAGCAAACCAATGTGACCTCTGGATTTATCCCAGATGGAGTCGGTGGATTTTTTGAATTTCTAAAAGGACGGGTGGTCATACCGGCGAATGGTAACCTACATCGATTCCGTAGAGTTATTCGGCATGAAATGGTCCACGTGTATACGTACAACAAGTTGACCCGAGTGCTACGGGATCATAGGCGACCATCCGACCGGTTTTTCCCACTTTGGTTTACAGAAGGTCTTGCTGAATACTGGTCGGGAGAACCCGACGACCAGCATGAAATGGTGATTCGAGATGCCTTGTTCACGAACTATTTGGTGCCTCTCGAATCCATGTACCGCATTCAGGGCTCCTATGTGATGTACAAGCAAGGAGAGGCCATAAATCGATTCTTCTCGGAAAAGTATGGTGAGGAAAAGATTCTAGAGATTATCGAAAACATTTGGAAGGATCGAGATTTTCGGGTGGTTTTGGAAATCACGCTGAAGGACGATTTTGAAACCATTTCTCAGAAATGGTTGAAATGGCTGCAAGAACAGTACTACCCGCAGCTGAAAGATGTAGAAATCACGTCCCTTGCCGCAGGCGGGCTCGCAACAGAAGGATTTAATGCCAAGCCCAGCTATCACCGATTTGAGGACGGCTCGCAAAAAGTTTATTTCGTGGGCAATACGAGTGGTTTGAGCAGCGTGTTTGAGGTCGAAGTGAACGATGCGTTCGAGCCTATATCAAAACCCAAAGTGCTCATTCAAGGAGAGCAAAACGGTGAGTTGGAAGCTTTTCATTTATTTGAGAGCCGTATTTCCGTTTCATCGGGTGGTTTATTGGCCTTTGTGACCAAGTCGGGCGGTCAGGATGTTATCCATGTGTTTGATCTCAAAGCCGATAAAATTGTAAATACCTATCGATTTGACGATCTCATCGCTGTGTACTCACCCACCTGGAGCCCGGACGAAAGGAAAATGGTGTTTTCGGGTATCACGAGTGAGGGCTTTAGTGATATTTATGTGTTCAATCGCGAAAACGCTCAATTGACAGCCCTTACGCAGGATTCTTACGATGATCGCGACCCCTCATGGAGCCCAGATGGACAACAAATTGCCTTTTCTTCCGACAGAACCTCGACCGGTTACGAGGGCAACTACAATATCTTTACGTATCAGTTTTCAGACGCCTCCATTCGTTATGTAACCTTTGGAGAACAAACGGATCTGTCTCCGACATGGCGTCCAGATGGGAGAGCCCTTGCTTACATCTCGACCAAACGAGACTCAACGGGGAGGTATTCGGCGCAGGATATATGGTCGGTCGACATGACCGCAGCGGATAAGAAAACAACACAGTTGACCCGGTTGTCATCGTCGGCGAGTGATCCGTATTGGGCAGATTCCAATCATATTGTGTTTACGAGTTTTGAAGGGCTAAACTTCACCGTTAGAAAGCTGGCTAAGGTTGATTCGCTGCTATCGTCGCCAAAATCAACGGCCATGGCTGATTTATCGGGAATTGGACGGCCGTGGTCGTACAGCCGTTTGAAAGATGGAGTAGACTATGAAAAGTCTCCTTACAAGCGGAGATACAATCTTGATTTGGCCCAAGGATTAGTAAGCCAAAACTCGGTTTTGGGCACGACTGGGGGAGCCGTCCTCGCGTTTTCAGACATGTTGGGAGATGACTACCTGTATTTAACCCTATTTAATACCGGGACGGGAAGCGGGGATTTTCTTAGAGACCTCAGCCTGCAACTCTCTCGATTTAAGCTAAAACGACGCGTAAATATTGGGTACGGTTTATACCGGTATTCGGGACGACGCTACGATGTCACCGATCCTGATGCGCCTACAACGTTCCCTGTGTTCTTTGAGACGGTTTACGGTGCATATGGATTGCTCAGTTATCCGCTTTCCAAATTCAGTCGCTTTGAAATGCTGACGTCCATGAACTGGACGCGAAAAGACATTCATTTGAAAGGAGTGGAACGAGAAGCCCTGTTGTTGTCCAACTCCGTTTCGTTCGTTCGGGATCAGGCATTGTATTGGATGAACGGTCCCGTGGCGGGATGGCGCGGCTCGGTATCGCTTGGATACACATCCGATGTATTGTACTCGAATGTAAGCTATTTCAACGTCATCGTTGACGTGAGAAAGTATTTTCGATTGTCTAACAGCGTGACCTTTGCCTCATGGGGAATGGTTCGCATTAACGAGGGAAGGGAAGCACGATTATCGGTTTTAGGTGGGAGTTGGGACTTGAGAGGATTCCACTGGTTCGATGTTAGGGGGCAAAAAATGTGGTTCACATCCCATGAATTGAGATTCCCGCTTATTAATGCTCCGACCGTTTTAGTACCCATTTTGGCTCCGTTTGGTGTAGCCCATTTGCGTGGAACGTTGTTTTTCGACGCAGCTCATGCTTGGAATAAGGACTACGATCAGGTGATTTCCGAAATCAGATCAGGGGAAACCGTGGGCTCCGCTGGATTTGGACTCCGGGTTAACCTTTTTGGAGCCTTTGTATTGCGCTACGATCTGGGTTATCGCTATCGAAACGGGTTTACGGAAAAGGACAAGACCTTCAAACAGTTCTTTTTTGGGTGGGATTTTTAATATGAAGCGTATTCCAAACATATGGTTTTCCGCTGCGGTGCTGCCTTTCGCCTTTTTGTTAGGGGCTGGTTGTCAAACGATTCAGTTTCAACAACCTAGCATTTCGTCTTCCCAGGATTGGCTTGTTGACAGCGGCGACTTAAGCCGAAGCCGAAGCTACGATGAGGACCTCCAAGCGCCACTAACTTTGGAGTGGGAATACAATGCGGCCGCAGCATTTGGACAGGGATCTCCTCTACTTCTGAAAGGAGTTGTACTGGTTGCCAATAAAAAAGGGGAGATGCACGCTATTGAGCTGAAAACGGGTGCAAAACGTGGCATTAAAAGCTTTGGGGAGGGCATCGAAGGGAGCCCCATCATTCACGAAGGGAAGTTAATTGTGGCCTCAGCGTGGGGAAAACGCACGTTGACCTCCTTCGATTTGAAAAAGGGAAGCTTCGTTTGGCGAAACAAGGGTGTCCCTATAGAGTCAGGGATGGTTCTTGTAGATGGCGTGTTGGTAGCTGCCGATGTGGACGGATTCGTAACAGGATATGACCCCTCAACAGGCAAAATGTCCTGGTCGCAATCGCTAGGGAAAGGAATTTCCGTGCAGAGTGCATTGTTGCAGGTTGGGGACTTATCGGTATTTGTTGCCGACGATGCTGGGAACGCGTTTTTGTTTAACGCTTCGGATGGACGTCAACTGTGGACGCAAAAATTATCAGGTCCCAGTTACGAAGGTGGCTCAACTTTCGGTGATCGTATAATCGTTCCTACCACCAGGGGAGCGCTAGATGTACTGGATGCTTCAACAGGAAAGGTGTTGTGGCGCAATGAGTTAAGCAGCGCGAATGTTAGAATGGGCAGCAGTGCTGTCGACGATGAGTTAGTCGTTGTAGCTGCGACCGACGGTATCGTCAGAGCCTTCAATAGCACGGATGGAAGCACAGTTTGGGAATCTGCTTTTCCCGATGCGATTGTTGCTGCGCCGCTAATCACGAATCGTTTGGTGTTTGTTGGATCCATGGGGCGGCACCTGTACGCATTGGATCGACTTACGGGAGAAGTAAAGTGGGAAACAGCGCTTAGGGGACGAATCAAATCCGCGATGGCTGTAGCCGATGGCGGTTTAATTGTATTAAGTGAGCCTCGATACGTGACGTACTTTAAGGAGGAATCGAATGATAACTAGATGCCTCATCCTATTTGCTTGGTTATTGCTGGGCGCCTCACCAGTTGCAGCCCAACGAGTTATCCACGTAGAATCGAATTTTTCTGAAGCTCAGGTCTTTGCCGATTCAGTAATGATTGGAACGGTTTCGCAGTCTCCGTTTACGGTGCAGTCGTCTACCAAGGTCATTTCCGTAAAGCATCCCGACAAGGATATTTGGACTAACCGACACGTTGATGTTGAATTAAACGACGACCCTGTTCAACGCATAGTGGCAAATTTTGTGGTAAACCAAGTTGTAGACACCACATTAAAGCCCAAGTTTGGCATCGACGCCGTTCGAAGCAACAAAAAATGGATAACGATAGCCACCGGCGTGTCTGTTTTATCGGGAATGGCTGCTATCCATTTCAGAACGAAAGCCGACAATCGATTCAACGATTACTTGAAAACAGGCGACAAACGGCTAAAGCAAAAAGTTAAAACACTCGATGTTCAGTCGGGTTTAGCTTTGGGCGTGATGCAAATTGGGGTGGGCGTGATCGCATTTCGATTGATTTTCTAGGCGGACCCGTTTTTCTTGATTTTTCGGGCGAACTGGCACTGATCTTGGTCGTTGAAGCAACGTTCGAAACGCATAACTTCATCCTATAATGCCTCCCACCTATGTTAAAAGAGCAGCTACAGATCGATCTAAAAGAAGCCATGAAGGCAAGAGACGAGGTTCGTCTACGTACTGTCCGGTTTCTAAGAGCAGCGGTTATGGCGCGTGAAATCGAACTCCGTTCGGGTGGAACCGGTGATATTCCGGAAGAAGAAGCCCTAGCAGTGGTCCAGAAGCAGGCCAAACAGCGCCGTGATTCTATTGATCAATACGAAGCTGCCGGTCGTGAGGATTTGAAAGCGGTCGAGGTAGCGGAGCTTGCTATTATTGAAACCTATCTCCCTGAGCAACTTTCACCAGAGGCCATCCGTAAAGTCGTAGATGCGCTAGTAGCTTCGTCAGGTGCGACTTCCATGCGGGAAATGGGCAAAGTGATGGGACCCGCCATGGCACAGCTCAAAGGAAAGGCGGACGGAAAAATTGTTCAGGAAATTGTTAAGGCTGCGCTTTCAGAAATGTAAAAGTGCGCCGATAACACAATTATGGCAACATTAGACATCTTCATATTGATTATAGTTGGAATCGGCCTTTTACGAGGTTTGAAATCTGGCTTCCTGAAACAAGCGTGTAGCTTGGTGGGGACGATTCTGGCGTTTGTACTGGCGGCTTCCTTTATGGAATCCACAGGTCGCTTGCTCGAGTTAAAACTTGGATTTACGAGCGGATTGAGCTCTATGGTCGCTTTTATCGGCATTTTTATGCTCGTAAAACTGGCCTTTTTGACCGTCGAAAAAGCTGCATCTTCTTTGTTGGAAGCTGCAAAACTAAGCGGATTGGATCGGATCGCAGGCGGAATCACCGGTGGATTTAAAGCGGCCATCTTACTCAGTCTCGCCTTTATGATGATTGGAATGGCGCAACTTCCCGCTCAATCATCGCGCGATTCATCGGACTTCTATATGCCGGTTTACCGATTGGTGCCAGATGCTTGGCGATTCCTTTCCGACAAATCACCCGCATTCGAAGATATGCGGCAAATGGTAGAAGACCGTCTCGACTTCGGGAATACTGGCCTACCTATCTAGATGCGACTTAGCGGGCTCCGCTGGGACTATACTGGATGCTGAATTCGAACGATTCAGTGTTGTTTTTGGAGGCACCTAAGTCGAACGCATGGGAGGTGAACCCTGTGGCTACTCTCCATTTGGATGCGACCTGAACTATGCCATTCGCAGACCAACCTGAATGCGTAAATGACGAGTGACGCGCTTCTTCTTTAAAAACGTTGGCAGACAGTACAATCCGATCGGCAAGTTTTGTCCCCAGAAGGCCGCTGATTGCATAATTTAGCCCACTCGAAGCAGAGGATGCGTCTGCATTGTTGCTAAACAGAAACGTACCGGGTTTCAAACTAGCTACCGATCCAGATGCCGTAATGCGACCCCAAAACGTCGCTTTTTGACCATCATAATGAAAACCCGGGCCGAACGTCACTTCAATCCAGGTCAAGGACCGTTCCAGTTCATCAGCCTGATTATAGTCTAGCAGCTTTACTCCTCCTGAAGTAAACGCGCGCTGCAGTCGGATGTCTGCGGCCATAAGTTGAAAGCGAACACGATCGTGCTTTTGATCCAAAAAACGGCTTCCAACGTATCCTTTGAGGGCGTTTATATAGGAGTCGGCTGTGACCTGGGGTAGCAAAGTTTCCACGGGTACCGAACGCTGAACGGTTACTCCGAATTGGGAGAAAGGTCGTTCCGAGGAGTAATACGTGTCGAAACGGGCTTCCCAAGGGGCGAATGCCAGCAAATCCTGTCCCCAACTCGGCGAGGAAAGAATACATAAAAACAGAAAGAGGACAGCTCTTTTCATGGAATGGGCCGCAGGCTAGCCGAAATAGTCGGATTCAATACCACACAGAATAAAGGTTAGTGAATGCGCGTTGTGGAGATGAGTTCGCTCATCTGCATGCGCCGACGCGCCCATCGCATAATAACGAGCCCACCAATAATCAGGGTGCCGCCAATTAATTGAGAGGCAACGATTTCGTTTCCTAGCATAAAGTAACTCGCAAACAAGGCAACGAGCGGCACCAAATTTCCAAATGCGGCGGTATGAGATGCTCCCAGTTTGCGCACGGAATTGTTCCAAAAAACAATCGCGATACCCGTAGACAATGAGCCTGAGAAAAAGATAGCAACCCAGTATAGCCACGTTACTTTGGACCAATCCGTTTCATTCCAAAGGGGAACGGCAAATAGAATGAGTACAGGAATTGCAAGTAATAACGAGATCACTGTTAAGGAAAGCGGGGTGTGCTTGGCAACCATGGGGCGGGTCAAAGCGGTGTAAGAACCCCAAAATATCGCGGCTAAAAGAACCACGCCGTTGCCAATCATCAGGTCGCTCGTGAACCGAATTTCAGCACTACTCATGAGTACAATTTCAGTGGTGCCCAAAATGGAAACGATTAGGCCCATCCAAGAAAGCAGGGACAACCGGTCAACCCGCATCATCCGAGCTAAAAGAGCCGTCCAGATCGGTGAGCTGGCCATAATAAGGGCACCATTACCGGCACTCGTGATATTTAGACCCGTAATGAAGGCGATCTGGTACAGTACCCAACCCACCAAAGAAATGATCAGAAATGCTTTGGGATCGCTTCGAAAAGGGGCCCAAAAGGCGGATACAGACCAATTTGACCGTCGAAGCTGAATAAAACTCAATACTAAACCGGCCGAAACAATTCTGAATAGGTTCAGAACGTGAGGAGGCATCACTTCCAATATCACCTTAATGAGGGGGAAGTTTATGCCCCACAACAAGATAACAGCTATGAGCTCAAGCTCGCTTCTAAAACGTGAAAGGAGAGAATTGTTCATCAGAATGTGGTTTTGGACCGACGAAAGTAGGCTATTTGATAGACATTCGCAGGTGTCCTTTCGTACATTCGTGAGATATTGTTATGTATTTCGAGATTAATCAAACCACAGCTTGCCATGGCCATGTTAGATACGGGTATTACAAAACTGTACTACACCATCAGTGAAGTTGCCAATATGATGGATGAAGAAGCCCATGTACTTCGGTACTGGGAAACCGAATTTGATGCATTGCGGCCACGTAAAAACCGGGCAGGAAAAAGGGTTTATACGAAAGATGACATCGATGTGGTGTACCGCATTCGGCATCTTCTGCGGGATGAGAAATTTACAATTGATGGCGCTCGCCAAAGTCTTAAAAAGGAAAAGCGGGTTGCCAAGGAAACGTCAACCAGCATTCAAGAGCTGAAAGAAATCAAAGGTTTTTTTGAAAAGATGCTCGATAGGGTTGGTGTAGAATAGTTTTTGACTAAAAGGGAACCCGGACCGAGCAAGGAAATAGGAGGGGACCCGGTCTGATAGATCGTGGATTGTTACTTGCTGGCTTTGGCCGCGTGAGAAACAAGATGTTCGGGATGTAGCGCAGCCCGGTAGCGCACTTGGATGGGGTCCAAGGGGTCGCAGGTTCAAATCCTGTCATCCCGACTGGAGAAAGGACGCAAGCTTTGCTTGTGTCCTTTTTTTATGGGGGTACTTAAAATAACAGTCTATTTCAGTACTATTGGGCATCGCCTGGCTCGGTTAAAATGCAATGGCGATAATTTTGGGTAAATGAGATCGGATGCCATGAAATATTACCTTCTTGTAATTGCGCTAATCACTGGCACGAGCATCGGATGCCAATCGACAGAGCCGAAGGGCTCTACGCCGGCAAATATGGACCAAAGAAGGGCAGAAGTCGCTGAAAAAGGGGCAGAAGTGATGCCTTTCGACCTGGGAGCGACAACGCACATCTTCGAAAAACTGACAGATGGCGGGCTTCAACAAGTAGTTGCCGATTCCGACGATCCAACCCAGATCCGACTAATAAGGGAGCACCTCAAAGATATTTCAGTTCGTTTCGCGAGCGGAAATTTTCACGATCCCACGATGATTCATGGCGCCGCGATGCCCGGACTTCATGAACTGGTGATGGGGTATAAGCAGATAACCATTGCCTTCGATGAGATAGAAACAGGCGCGGAGATTCGGTACTTTACTGAAAATCCCATATTGGTTTCTGCGATCCACGCTTGGTTTGATGCCCAAGTAAGCGACCATGGCGACCACGCTCAGCACAATCATTAGAGTAGGTTTGGTCTTGAGAACTAGCCTATTTGCACTTTTTGTTTTGCTTTCCTGGTTCCCACAGAAGGGTTATGGTCAATCGTGTCTTCCCGTAGCCAATATCAAGTTTGAGGATGGGAATACGATTTACCCCAAAAGTGAATTGCAATCTTTTGAATGGTATACGGCCCTCAAGGAATTGAACTCGAAGTCTTATGCCCAAATTGGACAAGACCTAGAACGAGGCAGCCATACCCTTGCAGCCTATAGACTCGATTTAGAATTAGGGCTGAATGGAGATGCTATTGAGCCCTTACTGGTCAAAGTTTTTTGCTAAATAGAGGATTCACGTACTATGGGGCACAATCTCAGCGCGACGTGACCCTTCTACGGGTCGGCAATAAGTTGATGGCTCTTGATAGTACTAGATACGAGGGATATGCTATTGTTGGTTCGTTCTTGAGCCGTCAATCCCGAAAGTACAGAAATTCGCAGGTAGATTTACGAAAAGAACAGGCTTTAGCTGATCGCTTAACGGCGGGCAGTCTGTTAGCGACTTCAACGTTTAAGGAGCCTCTGAATCCTTGCCCACATATCTCGTTTATATCCCACTTAATTGAAATTGAAGATTATTCTTTAGCTGACGACGCAACGGGTCGGTTTAGAGAGCTCATCCCACAATCTCCACAAGCCTGGTTCTTACGGGGATTAACCAGAACGCTGCTGGGCGACTATGCATCGGCTGAAATTCAATTCAGTCGGGCTTTGGCGATGCTATCTCCAGAGCAAAAAGCTGCGTTTCTCGACGTTTCAGACTTGGTAGCTTGGGAAGACTCAACAGGTCTGGAAAGCTGGAAAAATGGTGACCCTTTTTTACTAACGCGGGAAAACGAGCGACTCGTATCTCATTATGCCCGATTGGTTTTCGCGGATTTGTTGTATCCACTTTGGCGCACATACCTGTATGAGGATGATTACATCACGCCCGGGGATTTAATCGTGAGGTACGGTTTTCCGACCTATTCGAACATGGAATCAGGCGATTATTCGGGTACACGAATGGGGGACAGGCCCATTCCTAAAGGTTTAAATCTTGTCATCCCTACTATGGGTAGCTTCCGTTTTGATGATGAGTGGAGTTCTGGTGACTGGGTAATTCCGAGTGCAGATGTCATTATGACTAAGGATGTATTTAGACAACAACCAACTACACCGGATCCACCTAAAAAGCAGCCGTTTGAGATCCCGTACGCCATTTCGTTTTTGAAAGGGATGGAAAGTGGAGTTGATGTATTGGTTACGACGGGCGTTCCACTCGCTCAACAGTCCAATGCAGTCTCCTCTATGAAATTCAATCAGGGTATTTTTCTTCGAAACTCAAACGCTACCATTTTTGGAGGCGAGGTAACCAACGAGGACATCCCTGCTGGCAGATACAGCGTTCCGATGGATTCGCTTAATGTTTGGACCAAACCAACCGTGCTGAATGTGGATGTAGTGCCCTCTGAAGTGATTGTGGAAGGACAAACGGATGCCCAGATCGCTGCCCTAAGAACCACTATAGACCAAAAACTGGATTATTCAATTTTTAGCGTTTCGTCGCCGGTGCTTTCGACGTTGGTAGAAGAGGACGATTCCTCCGATTCGAAAAAGGGGCAAAAAGCCGCAAAAGGAGTTTTTCTGAAGCGAAACGGCTATGCCATTTATCCCTTGCCTTTCCGCGTGGTTTCCGCATCCACCGCGCCGTTCATCTATTTTGAGGTATACAATATTGGTTTGGAAAAAGGATCGGGCGCACAGGGTGGATTTGACCTCACCATTCAACTCACGAAGTTCAATCAGCCCCGAGGCCTAGTCATCGACGTTTTCAAAAAACTGACCGACCTAGTCCTGCAACCAGAAAGCGCAAAAGTCGCCGTTTCTGTTGCCTACACCGCGAGCACGATCAATCAAGCCAACTATGTTATCCTTGATCTAGCGGACTATGTGCCTGGCTTATATCAAATAGATCTTATCGTAGTCGATAAAAAGACTGGGGCAAAGGCCCATTCAACAACGGATTTGTGGCTGCGGTAAGCATCCAGCAGGCAAGTGAGGGCGCTACTTCTTCATTTCATCCAAAAGCCGTTTCATCAACGCAGCATCGGAAGGTAGCAATCCGGTTTCAGGAAGGCGCTGAAGGAGTTCCGCCCAACGAGCATCCAGTACGAAGGCTCGCTTCAAATAGGGGATACCTTCCGCTACGCGATCGACACTCACCAAGGTGACGCCCACCCAAAACGGCGCTTCGCCATTTGTAGCTTCGTCTGGAAGTAAGTCCATGGCCACGTTATAGGATTCGATAGCTGAAGCCACATCACCCGTGGTCATGTATCCGTCGCCCGCATTCATCGCATTGTACGCTCGTTGCATGCGCACTAACCGGCGAAGCTCACCTAGCGGATCCGGATGGTCTTCTATACGAAGGTCAAAAATCTTATCCGCCCAGGGTTTTCCGGTGGAAACGCCGGGCACAATCAAGATGGCGGCAGATTGCTTGCCTCGAATATCGCCGCCTTCAGCCTGTGCAGCGTCCAAAGCGGCGAGCATACGGTCTGCGAGGTCGCCTTTAGAATTCTGAAAAGCTTGCGCCATGGCGGGCCAGACAGTGGCATTTTCCATCATGTTAGCCTGAACGGAAAAATTTTCACCCACATAATGCCCGGCTGCACGGATGGCACTCGATCCCGTGTGCGCCGCAACATTTCCATGAACATCGATCATCCCGACTTGTCGCACAGACTCATTTTCATCCGATGAAATAAGGGCCTTCAAGGCTTGTTCTGCTGTTCTTCCCGTTCGCATAAGTTCTAAACCTAATGGACCGTAAGCGGGCTCGACGAACGATTGGGTAGCTACAGCTCCCACGCCTGCTTGTGCCCAGGTTACTATGGATCCGACGGAAAACCAGTGAGACTGAACGGCAACACCCATTTCACCCGTCGCGGGGTCTCGTGCTACAATGGAATAGGTCGCAACAGGGCGAGTAATTAAGGTGGTCGGAGCAACATTCGTAGCCTCAGACTCATGTTGGGCCCATGAGGTGCGAGGAATGCAAATCAAAAACAGAGCGAGCAAGCTGAAAAAATAGATAGAAACGTTTTTCATGGCGGGATAGGTTTAGGCTTGATCCAAGATTTAAACCGAAAATAGGAATCAATTCGACACGTACCATAAAAATAGCTTTTGGAAGCGAATATGTTTGTTTTAATTGATAACTCCAAGCTCCAATCTTAATAAATCGGAAAACGTTATGAGTATGATGAGTGAATTCAAAGAGTTTGCAGTAAAAGGAAACGCTGTAGACATGGCCGTTGGTATTGTTATAGGTGCTGCCTTTGGCGGTGTTGTTTCATCGTTTGTGGCCGATATCATTATGCCACCCATCGGATTGCTCATTGGGGGCGTCAACTTTACAGATTTGTCACTGGTCCTTTCAGAGGCAACGGCAGAAACGGCCGCAGTCGCCATTAATTATGGCAATTTTGCGCAGTCTGTACTTGACTTCTTAATCATTGCATGGGCCATATTTATTGTGATTAAAGCGCTCAATAAAATGAAAAAATAAGCCCAATAAGGCTTTTTTAGACGTATATCAAAGGGATCAGAATACCGAGAATGTGGTAGGTTGAGTAGAATACTCGTACCTTAAGCATTCCGATACCCGCAGTATTCTATACCCCTATGGCAAGTAGCGACATTCAACTAGAAGCTGGAAAGCGACTGGCACGTGATCTGCGGGCTATCCGGAGAAGCCATGCGGTTGACATCAAGGAAGTACTTGATGCAACCCGGCTCCCGGATGATGTCATCGAGCAAATGGAAGAAACGGCCCTCATGGGAAACCCCATGTTCAATCGGGTTTATTTACGTTCCATGTTCAGCAGTTATGCCAGTGTTCTACGAGTCAGCGTTCCAGATATGATGCAGGCGCTCGAAGAAGCCATGACTGGGGAATATGTCGGTTCTCTAGCTCAAAAATACCTTGTTGAAGCCGGTCCAGCAGTAACGGAGTTTGTAAAACCAGCTGTTCCGGACGAAGATGCGATTCCTGAAGAAGCGGATTCAGCGCTCAATTTGGGCACGTCTGAAAAAAGGGAAGACCTTGACGAAATAGAGCCTGAAGTAGGGAGCGATACGAGCCCTACAAAATCGGTATCGGGGCCGAAACGGGTTACCCCTCAAAGCGAGTCGGTTGTAGACGGTGGTATTTCTTCGCATCCTGCAAAGAAAACGGTGCTTTTGCCCAACATGAGTGGGTTTTTAATGGTCGGTTTTGCGGGTGTCGCCTTGATCGCACTCATTTGGTTTGCCGTTTCGTGGGTTTTAAACACCGAGAGTCCCGATGACGATGTGGCGACCGGAGGGGACTCCTCGCAAGTCACTTCTTTTGAACGGCCGGAGCGAATTATTCTTCCGGATTCCATTCAGATTGAGTTAATAGCTTCAGTGGAAGCATTGGACCCGATCAAGGTCAAAATAGATCGGGATTTACGTCGTAAGTTCTGGATTGAGCACTTGGACCGAAAAACATTCGAAATGATGGAACGCGTAGAATTCGAACGCGAACTAGAGAATGCTCAGATTTTGATGGAAGGTTACGTCATACCTCCCGGATGGTATGTAACGGCCACGAGAGCCGAAATATCTCGAACTCAAGTGCAGGCATGGCTGGATTCGCTCACGCAAGCCGGAGTTTATCCACCGCGACAAGTCGGTAACGAATGACGCTTCTACAGAGAACAAGGGCCCTTCAAGCAGCTCGGAATATCGGAATCGGTTCAGACGACCTGGTTGACGAATTGGTCAATGTGCTGAATGAACACGCTTTGTTGTATTACACAAAGGATAATGCGGTAATCACCGACTCGGAATATGATGCTTTGTTGTTGTGGCTCAGGGATTTAGAGTTAACGGGCTCCTTCGCAATTCGGCCTGATTCTCCCACGCATCGGGTTGGAGCGGCTCCGCTGGAATACTTTGAAAAAGTCCAGCATAGTGAAAGCCTTTTGTCGTTAAGTAACGCGTTTAACGGGGAAGATCTAAAAGCGTGGTACGAGAGGGCACTTAGACGCCTCAATCTCCCAGAGCATGCAAAACTGGCGTTGACGGCTGAATTGAAAATAGATGGTTTAGCGTTGTCGCTTACGTATGTAGACGGAAAACTTATTCAAGGTGCTACCCGGGGAGACGGAGTCACGGGCGAAAACATTACCACGAATGCCAGAACCATCAAGAGTATCCCTCTAAACCTCCGAACCAGTGCAAGACCAGCAATTGATCAACTTGAGGTAAGAGGAGAGGTTTACTTCCCAAGAACCAGTTTCGACAAATTGAACGAAACGCTACTTGCTTCAGGTCAAAAAGCGTTCGCGAACCCCCGAAACGCAGCAGCAGGGTCGTTAAGACTGCTGGATTCCTCGATTACAGCCGGGAGAGACCTTTCTTTTTTTGCCTATGCCACCGGGCCCCTCTCTGAACCCATAGCCACTACGCATTCAGGGGAATTGAGTGCGTTGTCTGACTTTGGGTTTGATGTGAACAAAGAGTCGAAGACCTTCACATCCATCGATGAAACCATCGCTTTTTGCGAATCCTGGATTGATAGGCGGGACCAGTTGAATTATGAAATTGATGGGGTAGTCGTCAAATTCGACGACTTGCACATTCAGAAGGATTTGGGAACCATCACCAACGCACCACGGTGGGCTATCGCTTTCAAATTTCCAGCGCGAGAATCTACTACCACATTGTTAGACATCATTGTAAATGTGGGACGGACGGGGATGATAACGCCAGAGGCCGTGCTTGAGCCTGTCGAAATTGGTGGAGTAATGGTATCGCAGGCCACGCTCCACAACGAGGATTACATTGTCAGCAGAGATATCCGCATAGGCGATACGGTTGTCGTGAAGCGAGCAGGAGATGTTATTCCTGCCGTTGTGTCCGTTATTGAATCCGAACGTACCGGACAGGAGCGCAAATGGGCTATGCCAACTATGTGTCCAGCGTGTCAAACGCCGCTCCAACGCGTGGAGGGCGAAGCGGATTGGTATTGTGTTTCTTCTACGTGTCCCGCTCAATTTATCCGGCTAGTTGAACATTTTGCTTCGCGTGAAGCGATGGATATTGAGGGATTTGGCTCCAAAATGGCTGTTTTGTTGGTGGAGTCCGGGAAAGTGACTACGATAGACGACATTTATAAGCTTCGTCCTGAACAGGTGATTAATCTGGACGGGTTCGCCGATAAAAAAGCGGAAAAACTCATTGCCGGCATCCAAAATTCCAAAACAAAAGAACTACACAAGCTACTTTTTGGGCTGGGCATTCGGCACGTCGGTAAAACGATCGCTGAATTGCTAGCGGAAGCGTTTGGATCACTGGACGGCATCGCAAGAGCTACGGAAGAAGACCTTCTTGCCGTTGACGGGATAGGCGATGTCATTGCAAAAAGCGTAATCGCGTGGTTTCAGAAATCGTCCAATCAGGAGTTGGTTGCTTCTTTAACCGCACAAGGTCTTAAAACCGAGCAACAAATGAGCGGCATCGGAACGGATTCTCCGAAACCGCTGCAGGATTTAACGTTCGTAGTCACCGGTACTTTGCCTACGTTTGGTCGAACGGAAGTGGCCGGTTTTATTAAACAATGGGGAGGCAAAGTGGCCTCGGCTGTTAGCAGCAAAACGTCCTTTGTTGTAGTGGGCGAAAATCCCGGTTCAAAAGCCGATAAAGCTGCCGAACTCGGTGTTCCAATCCTAAGCGAATCACAACTCATTAAAATGACGGAATCGTAGAACGAGTATGCTTCATCCCATTGATTATATCGTCATTGTAGTTTACTTGCTGGGCGTGGTCGCATTTGGTATAAGGTCGGCAGGAAAGCAGACCACTATGCGCGATTACTTCATGGGCTCCAAGGAGTTACCGTGGTGGGCCATCTGTTTTTCTATCGTCGCAACAGAAACCAGCACACTAACGGTTATTGGTATTCCAGCGGTTGCTTACGGCGGGAATATGACCTTCTTCCAGCTAACATTTGGGTATTTAGCCGGTCGCATCGCTGTCTCGGCGTTTTTATTGCCCCGTTATATGCGCGGAGAGATCCAAACGGCATATGCCTTTTTAGGCGAACGATACGGGGCGAGCATGCAACGCGCTTCGTCGGTTACCTTTTTAGCTACACGTCTGCTGGCCGATGGCGTACGCTTATTTGCCACCGCCATTCCTATAAAAATCATTGCTTCAGGGGCCGGTTTGGATATTGGATATCCCACCATCATTCTAGGAATTGGGGTCCTAACAGCAATTTATACCTTCGTAGGTGGGTTTAAAGCGGTGGTCTGGATGGATGTGGTCCAAATGAGTCTCTACGTTTTCGGAGCCATCCTTACGATTGTGCTCTTGGCGAAATCTATGCCGGAAGGAGCCTGGGGCCATCTGTTGGACTCTGGTAAGTTAACCGTGTTTTACTCCGACTTTTCTTTGAAGGCCATATTAACCCAGCCTTATGTGTTGGTTACAGCGGTTATTGGTGGGGGAATATTTTCCATGGCGTCGCACGGAACGGATCAACTGATTGTACAGCGGTTATTATCGTGCAGAAACTTAGGCGAATCCAGAAAAGCGCTGATTGGGAGTGCCTTTTTCGTGATGGGCCAGTTTGCCATATTTTTGGCAGTAGGCGCTTTATTGTGGAGTTATTACGGGGGCGTTGGTTTTGCGGAGTTGGGACTAAACCGATTGGACGAAGTATTCCCCAAATACATTGTGGAGCAACTTCCCATTGGCGTGGCAGGGTTGGTTTTAGCAGGTATTCTAGCCGCAGCGATGAGCACGCTGTCATCGTCGTTGAATGCACTTGCTTCCTCATCCATGACCGATATTTTAGGCCGCGTTACCTCAACCTGGACCGATCAAAAAGCCTTGCAAGTCTCCCGATGGATGACGCTCGGCTGGGCGCTGGTGTTCATGTTTTTTGCGACCCTGTTTGAAAATGTTCAAAATCCAGTCGTTGAATTGGGTCTTTCAATCGCTTCATTTACCTACGGAGCGCTGTTGGGTGTGTTTCTTTTAGGAATATTGGTCGCTGCTTCGGATCAGAAAGACGCTTTGATTGGTTTCATTAGTAGCATCATCGTTATGGTGGCGGTTATCTTTGGTGTTTGGACCACCCAGGATGGAACGTGGTTGTTCAGTTTTAATCCGTCTCCTGAAGAAAAGCAAGCGTTAGGATTGGTAGCGATTGCATGGCCTTGGTACACGACAATCGGTACGATCATTACGCTGGGTTTAGGCTCGCTTCTTTCTATACGGCACAAAAAATAACATGGCATTTCTTTCTAATTTATTGTGGCACAGAAAGATGCGACCCGTAGGATCAAACCTTGAGGTTGGAGATCCTGACGCTAAAAAACGCCGGAGAAGAGGCTATTGGATTAAAGGGTTGATCATTTCCACGGTTGTTTTTGCTGCGTTGATGGTGTTTCCTCGGTCGGAATTGTATCAAAATACCATTGGCGTAGGGGAGACGTGGCAGCAAGAGAACTTGTTGGCCCCCTTCCAATTTGCCATTAGAAAGGCTTCATCCGATCTAGAAGCAGAAAAATCCCAGGTTCGCGCTGAAACACCCCCTATATTTTATGAAAACGTCAATGCGATAGCGGAAATCGAAGCTAAAAGCGATTCTATTTCGGCGCGCTTATCTCATGTTTACGATACGTATGCCTCGTATCAACTCAACCTGTTACGAGGGCGGCTTGACGAGGCTCTTACCGATTCCACCGCATTCGTAGCTGCCAGAGATAGTCTTTCATATCGTTTTTCTTCCGCGGCATGGCAGGCCTTGTTGCAAGCGCACGCGAACACCGTTCCTGGCCTGGTGGCAACGTCTCGATCTCGAGAAACGAGTGATCGTCTCGATAACGTGATTATTGCAGAAGCCAAACGCCAAAGCCTGCTAATGCTCGAGTCTGGCGTCATGGATTTGAGTCGAAGCGTTATTTATTCGAATGAACTTACGAAGCGAACACAAACGAGTGAGACCCTAATTCCCGTTGCAGCTGTTTTCGACTTAAAAGAGGCACGAGAAATTGGACTTTCGGCATTGAGCAGGAGATGGCCCGATAACTCGGTTAATTTGACGATTGCAACCGCATTTTATAACGACCTCGTTGCTGCAAGTTTGAGGTATGATAAAAATGAATCTGAAGCGCGTTGGATAGAAAAAGAAGCCTTGATTTCTCCCAACATAGGCTTGGTTCGTGAAAACGAAATCATTGTGCGCCAAGGAGATATTGTTACGGCAGAGATTCAGCAGAAGTTGGCTTCATTGGATTTGGAACTGCTAGACCTGTCCGGCGGAAAGATCGTTTGGAAGACCATTACGGGTCATTTTATCTTGACTTTTGCCACGTTCTTGATCTTCTTTTTATACCTATTCCTGCTCAGAAGACCCATTTTTGATGACAATAAAATGGTCTTTTTGATTGTTTTGTTGTTCCTCGGCGTGATTGGTGTTTATGGAATCGCTCTTCGTGCGGCCTTGTTGGATATGTACGTGGTTCCAGTCGCCATTGTCGCCATTTTGTTGACGGTGATTTTTGATTCTCG
>JAURGV010000019.1 GCA_030833605.1 Rhodothermales bacterium | reverse complement strand
AACTCGAGCAATCCTTGCTCTGAGTATATGTTCTTGGACGACTCCGCCTGTAACCTTGCGTCGTTAAACCTTCGCAAGTTTCAAACACCAGAAGGCACGTTCGACGTAACTCGTTACCGCGCAGCGGCTCGTATCTATATCACGGCTATGGAGATTTTGGTGGATAACGCAGGATATCCTTCTGCGACGATTGCCGAAAATTCCCACAAATACCGCCCATTGGGACTTGGCTTCGCCAATATCGGCGCGCTTTTAATGTCTATGGGCTTGCCTTACGACAGCGACGAAGGTCGCGCGGTTGCCGGAGCCCTAATGGCCATCGAACATTGCGAAGCTTACGCCCGTTCAGCAGAAATTGCAGCTAACCCCAAAATTGGCACCTTTGACGGCTATGCCGACAACCGCGAGCCATTTCTTGAAGTTATGCGGATGCACCGCGACGCCGTCGACACCATTCATTCGTCGTGCCCAGCCTATTTGTTGGAAGCCGCGCGTGAGTCGGCAGACCGTATGGTCGCACTTGGCGAGGTTTACGGCTACCGCAATGCGCAAGCCACCGTACTTGCTCCAACCGGTACCATTGGCTTCATGATGGACTGCGATACCACCGGTGTAGAACCCGATATCGCACTCGTCAAATACAAACTGTTGGCTGGAAAAGGCGACGGTATGTTGAAAATCATCAACCAAACCGTTCCTGAAGCACTTGACAAGCTTGGGTATTCAGCTAAAAAGAGAGACGCCATTCTCAAGTTTATCGACGAAAACGATACAATTGAAGGTGCTCCCGCGCTGAAAGATGAACACTTACCGGTGTTTGACTGTGCGTTCAAACCGTATAAAGGCAAACGATCCATCCATCATATGGGTCACATCAAAATGATGGCGGCGGCTCAGCCGTTCATTTCTGGTGCGATTTCCAAAACGGTCAATATGCCTGAGGAAACAACGGCAGACGAGATCGCTGATGCCTACATGCAGGGTTGGAAACTCGGATTAAAAGCGGTAGCCATCTACCGTGAAAACTCAAAACGAAGCCAGCCGCTCTCTACCTCAAAAGGTGGCAACACCAAAGGGGCAGAAAAAGTGGCTGAGGCAGCTACGGTCGAATCATCAGGAGACGGCATGGCATCGAACCGTGAGCCTGAAGTTCGCATCGTCGAGCGCGTGGTTCACACCTCGGTCCGCCACCGCTTACCGGATGAGCGCCCTTCGGTAACACATAAGTTCTCTATTGCTGGCCACGAAGGCTACCTGCACATCGGAATGTATCCAGATACCAAAATGCCGGGTGAGATTTTCATCACGATGGCAAAAGAAGGGTCTACCATCTCCGGTTTGATGGATGCGTTTGCAACCTCGATTTCGATCGCGTTGCAGTACAACGTGCCTTTGGAAGATCTGTGTAACAAGTTTAGCCACATGCGCTTCGAGCCAAACGGCTTTACAAACAACCGCCAAATTCCGATTGCGAAATCCATTATGGATTACATCTTCCGGTACTTGTCGTTGCGTTTCATCGGTCAGCCAGAAGTCAAAATCGTTCGGGAAGAAGTCGAGGACCCAGCAGAAGACATCGAGCAGATCGATATGTTCGTGGCTGAGCCAACCGAAAAAACGGTAGATCCGTTAGTCGGAAACACCGTGGACGACTTTTTAGATCGAACCAAATCAACGGGCATGGCTACGGCAGTCAGCCCAAAAAGCGAAACGGACTCAACGTTCGCTAATCAAGAAGATGCGCCTCCTTGCTCAAACTGCGGAAGTATTACCGTACGGAGTGGAGCGTGTTATTCTTGCCCAAATTGCGGCAACACAAGCGGGTGCGGATGATGCATTCCCGCGGCTTGTAATGTCGCAATGAAATTCCGTCGAGTGCCGGGGGGCATTGGTCGGGATTCTTCACCTCAGGGCTTGGTCGTCAGCACCGAGTCTAGTTAACGGGGAGCGTCCGGTGGTTGGTGGGACCGCCGGACGCCATTTTTTTGTGGGTGCCTCATTGAGGTTTATCAGGTCGCGGAGGGGGCCGTTCGGACTGGGAGAACGTTCCGTTCTCAATCGTCCTCACAACCCCCATCCGCTCCTGTTCACCCACAGGTGCCACGGCAAACTGGCGACCGGACTAATTCTTTATCGTCCTCACAACCCCGGGCTTCGTTTGCACTGAGAATTTGCAACCGTAAAGCGCTTTCGGCATATATGAGATCTATCAAAACAACCCGAATTATGCGTTTTCAAAACAAAACAGTCTTAATAACCGGTGCCAGTGCAGGCATTGGTGCGGATGCCGCCAGAGCCTTTGCTGAAGAAGGTGCCAATGTGTTTTTAGTAGCTAGGCGTTCAGCGGTAGGCGAATCTATTGCACAAAGCATTCGGGATGCCGGCGGTGAGGCCACCTTCTTCCAAGCGGACATGGCCAATAGAGACGACATCAAAAACATGGTTGAAGCGTGCCTGCAAACCTATGGGCGCCTTGATATTGCGTTTAATAATGCCGGCATTGAAGGAGCGTTTTTTGTAGACACCCACGAACACCCTGAAGACGCATGGGACGACCTCCTCGCAGTAAACTTGACGGGCGTGTGGCTCTGCATGCGCCACGAGATTAAGGCTATGTTAAAGCAGGGTGGCGGCGTCATCGTCAATATGGCTTCCATGGCTGGAGTAAAAGGATTTGCTGGAAGTTCAGGCTATGCTGCTTCCAAATTTGGGGTAGTTGGAATCACAAAAGCCGCTGCGCTGGAGTATGCTTCCCGCGGCATTCGGGTAAATTGTGTGTGTCCAGCGGTAATTCAAACGGACATGGCCGAGAAAATCTTTCATCAAACTGAAGAATCACGACAGGCGACCGCAGCAGCGCATCCTATCGGAAGAATTGGGACAGCGCGAGAAGTAACGAATGCTGTTTTGTGGTTGGCTTCACCGGAAGCCTCGTTTGTCGTGGGAGAAGCGCTTCAGATCGATGGCGGTATCGGAGCCTAACCGTTCGAAAAGGCTAGTTATTGGATGCACGGATTCATTTTTTGAGCACGCGCATTATAACAATTGGACCTCTTTACACGTTTACTGGTAGTATCCGTCTATTTGTATCTCCCTACGGGCCTGTGAAGATGAAATCCGCTCTCCGTGAATACGGCGTAATTTTAACGCTGATCGCCATCTCAGTTACTGGATATTATTTGTTTACCCAGAATAAGGAAGACATCCTCTCCTATTCGCTTGATATTTTGGGCACCAAATTGGTCAATTTAATGGGCGATGATGCGTCGAAGCTTCAAGTAGCCCAAGCATTTGAACGGTTTCAAGAGCGAGTAGCCAACCAAGAAGTCTCGTCGGATCAAATCCAGTTTGTGGCCGCGAACGTGTTGAACTTAACGCAAACGCGTTCTAAAATCAGCGCTGAAGAAGCTGAAAACCTGCTGTCCGATCTCCCTGTTCCTCTCGATGGGGAACAGCTATCAGACGCTCCATCGACGTCCTTACCAACGTCTCCAACGGATTCTCCTTCTGCACTTCCAACACCTTCTAAGCCCACTACCAAGCAACCGTTTAATACCGCCGATCTAGGCAAGAGCTTGGACACTTTAATCCGACTTTCTGAGGTTGTCGACGGTAGCGATCCAGCTACGGTCAACATGATTCGGTTTAAGTCCGATAAAGATGGTGTGCATGTGGTGATGGACCCCGAGCTCGAAAAACACGTCAGCAAAGGTACTTTTGCCTTCATAACCAGAGAGTTAACGGACGACAAAAAGGTTCGTTGGAATGCTACACTTCGTGAAGACGTAGAAAAGCGAAACCAGTGGCTCCAAGAACAGGAAAAGAAACTAGAGTTGGTAGTGGTGCAAGACCAGAAAATGTCTGCAGAAAACGCTTCACGAGTGAAAACGTATTCCAAAATGAGGAGCCTGCAGTCCAAAGGAGCTATGGTTCGAATGGACTCTACGTTATTCGCCAAAGAAATCGAAGTTCTCGTTTCAGGTATATTGGCTGAAGTCGAGGCGAGTGTTCGGGCAGGCCGACCCGATTCAGTAGTTATAAGGCGCCAATAGGAACGCCTGTAGCGTATAGCCGTTCACCCGCTCCTTTTAAAGACTACCATTCGATCCGCTTAGGGCAAAAACTATGAAAATCGCAAAGCGATTCCGTTGGGAAGGAGCACACCGTTTACCGTGGCACGATGGACCCTGTAAGGATCTGCATGGTCACTCCTACGAAATGTATGTGGAAGTCGAAGGTCAAGCCGACGAAAACGGTCTTTTAATGGACTTTAAGCACCTTAAGCGTGCCTTGATGCCTTTAATTGAAGCGTGGGACCATTCAACCCTAGTCGCCCAAAACGACACACAGCTACTCAAGGTCATGAACGACACTGGCTGGAGGCATGCCATTCTTCCCTACGATACAACCGCTGAGAACATCTGTCTTTTCGTGGCAGATTACCTGGTTGAATCGTCTTCCGATTTGTTAAAAGCCCGTAATATCCACACGGTCCGCGTTCGTATTGCCGAAACGGAAACATGTTACGCTGAATCTGAGCGGTCGGTTTAAGGGAAAATCCCCATTTCTCCGTAGGAAACGGCGACTTTATCGATTGCATTGATAAAGGCAGCCGTTCGCAGGTCCGTATTTTTAGCGACCGCTATATTCCTTATTTCGGTATAGGAGGTAGCCATGGTTTCTTCCAATCCAGATTTGACCAAGTCAATTTCGTCCGCACCTGCCGTTACATTCGCCAATTCTACTGGGGGAATGTCAATACCAACAGCCTTGGCCATTGCCGAAACAATACGCTCGTTGCTCGCTTGTTCGAAGCGTTTGCTCATTCTACCGAATCGAACGTGCGAAAGGTTTTTCAACCATTCAAAGTAAGACACGGTTACTCCACCTGCATTGAGAAAAACATCCGGGATAATCATGACGCCTTTTGCAAGCAAAATGGCGTCTGCATCGGCCGTTACGGGGCCGTTAGCTGCTTCTCCGATAATCTTTGCTTTGATATTCGGCGCATTTTCAGCCGTAATAACACTTTCCAAGGCGGCAGGAATCAAGATATCGCACTGTAATTCAAGCGCCTTTGCGGAGTCGGTGATGTTGGTAGCACCGGGGAAATTCAAAATGGATCCGGTTTTCTTACGATGGGCAACCACCGCCTCTAAGTCCAAGCCTTTGGGGTTATGAATGGCGCCTTCGTATTCGGCTAGGGCGACAATAGTAGCGCCACCTTCTTGCATGAATTTGGCAGCGTGATAACCCACATTACCAAGACCTTGAACTATTACGGTTTTATCAGCTAGTCCGGTTTTAAGGCCGAGCTTTTTCATATCATCTTCGATGCTACATGCTTCGCGGATGCCGTAATACGTGCCCAGTCCAGTCGCTTCTGTGCGTCCACGAACACCACCCAAGGTAACTGGCTTGCCCGTGACACACGCTGCGGCGGTCAAAGGATCGTTCGTTAATGAGCGATAGGTATCAACAATCCAGGCCATTTCTTTTGGGCCGGTACCATAATCCGGAGCCGGTACGTCGATACCAGGACCAATAAAGCTTTTTGAGACCAATTCGTAGGTATACCGACGCGTGATGCGCTCGATTTCACCTTCGGAATAGTTCTTCCGGTTAATCTTAATACCGCCTTTCGCGCCACCAAAGGGGACGTTTACAATGGCGCATTTATACGTCATCAACGTAGCAAGAGCCGCTACTTCATCTTCATTGACATTGTCCGCAAACCGAATGCCCCCTTTAGTAGGAAGTTTGTGGTGGCTATGCTCAGCTCGCCATGCCTGAATGACCTCAATCGATCCATCATCCTTCTTGAGAGGAAACTCCATCTTGTACATGGAATTACAGATTCTAATCTGTTTTAATAGGCCTTCCGGATGGTTCGTGTGACCGGCCGCTTTTGCAAACATTCGATCAACTTGATTAAGAAAACTGATGCTTGACATATAGGCTAGACTTGAATTATCAAAAAATGAACGACTTATCTTGAAGGCTACTATCTTCCAATCTCAAAAGCAATTGAAAAGCGCCTCGAATTTCTAATTATCATGTTATACCCTACACCTGTCTGTTTGTTGTTCGGCGATCGGGTAGAACATTCAATCTCTCCGCTGATTCATAATACGGCATTTAAATGCCTAGGACTGTCCTTTTCTTATGTGGCTTATCCAATCCAAGCGGAAGACGTAGGAAAAGCCATTACTAAAATTGACGGGAAGTCTATACTGGGCGCAAATGTCACCATACCGCACAAAATGGCGGTTATTCCGTATCTGGATTCCCTCTCCGCCGAAGCGAAAGCGGTGGGAGCGGTGAACACTATCCATGTTCAGGACGGCAAAAAAGTAGGTCACAATACCGACATCGAGGGGTTTCTTGCTCCGCTGGATCAGACCACGTTTTTAGACAAAAATATCGTGGTGTTGGGTGCTGGGGGTGCGGCGCGCGCTGTTATGGTAGCCGTACACACAAAGCTCCGCCCAAAAAGTCTCACACTCGTGTCTCGCCGTGTTGAAAAAGCGCGCGCCGCGTGCGACACACTCGGATTTGGAGAAGCAGCCGACTATTCTGACATTCAACAATTGGTGTCCTCCGCTGATTTGATCGTGAATGCGACACCATTGGGGATGCCGCCGCTTCAAGATGAAATGCCCTTCCCGTTGAATATCCAATTTCAATCGCATCAAACCGTCTACGATTTGGTTTATAAACCTAAGAAAACGCGTTTATTACTCCTTGCCGAACAACAAGGGGCGTCGACCATCGGCGGACTTCCGATGCTCATTGCTCAAGCCGCCGCAGCCTTTAAAATATGGACCGGAAAAACGATGCCGGTAGGTGACGTTGAAGCGGCTCTTAACAACGTTATTCTTTAGACAACATGCCTACCCACGACGCATTCATAGCAACCGATTTTCCAGATCTGACGGATGCCCATTTTGTTGAAGATGCGCTTGCCGTTTCAAAAACCATCCCGTCTGCCTGGTATGTCCATCCGGCGTACCATGAAGTAGACCGACGGTACATTTTTGAGCGATCCTGGCAATATGTGTGTGCTTCGGACCAACTTAAAAACCCGGGAGACCATGTGACCGATATGGTTGCGGGGAATCCTATCATTGTAGTTCGAAACAAAGAAAACCGCCTCAGCGCGTTTTACAATGTCTGCAAACACCGCGGCGGCCCGCTTTCTATGGACGCGTGCGGGCATGAAAAGGTGTTGCAATGCAAATACCACGGCTGGACGTACCTGCTGGATGGTTCTTTACGAGGAGTGCCACGTTTTGACCGCACCGAACTGTTCGATAAGAAAGACTTCGGACTCACGCCAATTGCCATAGAAGAATGGCAGGGGATGGTATTTGTTTGTTTAGATCCTGCGCATGCTCCGCTTTTCGAGCACGTCATAAAAGGTATTGAAGAACGGATAGCGCCGACCCAACTGGGCACCCTTCAGTTCCATAAACGGGACAACTACGCGGTCAAAGCCAATTGGAAGGTGTACGTCGATAACTATTTGGAAGGGTATCATATTCCTTTGGTTCATCCGGATTTGATATCGGTGTTGGACTTTCGGTCGTACCAAACCGAAACCAACGACTTTTATTCGCTCCAATTCAGCCCCATAAAAGACGGAGAACACGGTTATGGTTCATCGGCCGACCACGCTTTTTACTACTTCATTTTTCCCAATATGATGTTAAACATCCTTCCGGGAAGGCTTCAGGTGAATCGCGTTGACGCCCAGGATAATAAAGCGTGCAACACCGTGTTTGACTATTACTACAGTTCCATAACCCCGGCAGATCTCGAGGGTCGCATCAAAGCCGACTTAGCCTTTAGCGACCAAGTCCAGCAGGAAGACGTGGAAATCTGTGAATATGTCCACCGTGGACTCGCATCAAATGCATATGATCAAGGGCGGTTTTCCTACGATCTAGAAGGCGGCGTGCATCATTTTCAGATTCTGTTAAAGCGCGCCTACAAAGCTTGTAAAAAGGAGCTGGATGCCCGGTGATTTTCCCTACTATTTTCCCTTCATCGATTTCCGCAGGTTTTTCTACCCGCCAGGGAGGCGTCAGCCAACCGCCGTTTGATAGCTTAAACCTGGGCCTTTCAACCGCTGATTCAAAGGAGTCGGTACGGAAGAATAGAGCCATTGCGGCCGCATCGTTGGGCTTAACCGAAGCCGATATGGCGATTGCAGGACAAGTGCATGGCGCCGATGTCCTCACGGTAACAGAGCCTGGGCTTTTTCCCGGATTTGATGGCTTAGTTACCCATACTCCCGGCCTGCTTCTAAGCATTTCAGCGGCAGATTGCGCTGCGGTATTGCTGGCCGATCCGGTTACCGGCGTAATCGGAGCCTGTCACGCCGGATGGCGCGGTCACGTAGCTGGAATAGAACGAAACACAGTGCAAGCCATGGTGGCCTTGGGTGCATCCCCGACCCATATCCGGGCCTTTATCGGGCCGTGTATCTCCCAGAAAAACTTTGAGGTGGGCGATGAAGTGGCCGTTCAATTTGACGACATTTTTGTGGAAAGGAACGTTTCAACGGGTAAAGCTCATGTAGATCTTTCGGGGTCCATTATGGCTAGTTTGATGAAAGGAGGCGTCCTCCATCCCAACCTGGAGCGGTCACCACTATGTACGTTTCAAGAGACGGACCAGCTTTTTTCCTATCGAGCCCAAAAAGGAAACACCGGAAGAATGATGGGTATGATTTGCATCCGTCCGGCACTTTATGCTTCTAAAGAGCGTTAATTGTAGCATGAAAATTGCCGTCATCCAATTTAATCCAACCGTTGGGGATATTGCAGAAAACGCTGCCCGTATCCGAGACCACATTCATCAATGTACTTCCGACGGCGTAGACCTCGCGGTTTTTCCGGAACTGGCAACCGTAGGTTATTCGCATCACGATCTACTCGACAATACGTATATCGTTGATGCCATTGAAGCAGCAAACCAATGGCTTCAACGTGAAATGCCTATCGGAATCGCAGCCTTGGTCGGAACCGTTACGCGCAATCCGTCACCCACCGGCAAAAAGTTGTTTAATGCGGCTGCTTTTTTGGAAGCTGGAAAACCCTCGCGTTTCATTCATAAAAGGCTGCTACCCACCTACGATGTGTACGATGAATACCGGTATTTCGAACCGGCTGGTCCTCAAGACCCCATCGTTTACAAAGGAATTTCCTTAGGCGTCCACATTTGTGAGGACATGTGGAATTGGCCCGAATTTTCCACCTATCACCTGTACAATTGCGATCCGCTGGGCGATTTGGTCGCCAAAGGCGCCGACCTGCTCATAAACCTTTCAGCCTCTCCCTTTTCTCACGGCCGACACGAACTGAGGAATCAACTGATCGGCAAGATCTGCAAAACATTTGCGCTCCCGTTTGTTATTTCCAACCAAGTTGGGGCGAACACCGAATTGCTGTTCGATGGTGATAGCCGGGTTCACGCCGCCGACGGGTCTATTCTTTTAAGTGCCCCGGCTTTTGAAGAAGCGGTCTTGGTTTGGGATACCGATTCACAGTACACCGCCCTACCTAAACGCCCGGAGCATCGCGTTCGTGATATTCACGATGCCCTTGTGTGTGGCATTCGGGAGTATGTATCCAAATCGGGTGTGTTTGAGGGACTGTTGATTGGTCTTTCGGGGGGAATTGACTCTGCTGTTACAGCCGCCCTAGCCGTGGAAGCCCTTGGAGCAGAACGGGTTAGAGGAATAACCATGCCGTCGAAATATTCTTCGACAGGAAGTGTTGACGATTCCATTGCCTTGGCGGAAAACTTCGGCTTTTCGTGTGAAAACATCACCATTAAGCCGGCTGTAGAAGCCTTTTCAAGCATGCTAGCCCCTATGTTTGCCGGTACAGATCCGGGTGTAGCCGAAGAAAATATTCAGGCGCGCGCTCGAGGTCTAACGCTAATGGCGGTGTCCAATAAATTCAACTATTTGGTGCTCACTACCGGTAATAAAAGCGAAATGGCGATGGGTTATGCCACACTTTATGGCGATATGAGTGGCGGCCTGGCCGTTTTAGCCGACGTGTTTAAAACCGATGTGTACGCCCTCGCACGTTACATCAACGAACGGGCCGGGAGACCGCTAATTCCCGTTTCTTCCATTGAAAAGGCCCCTTCCGCCGAATTAAGACCCGATCAAAAAGATTCGGATTCTTTACCTCATTACGATGTACTTGATGCTATTCTGACCCTTTACATTGAGCAGCGTCTGGATGCCGATCAAATTGTACTTCATACAGGTTTTGATCCGTCTTTGGTCGTTCGGATTTTGAAGTCAGTGGATCGGAATGAGTACAAACGCAAACAAGCACCACCTGGCCTTCGTGTGAGTTCTAAGGCATTTGGTACGGGTCGGCGCATTCCGCTAGTAATGCATTTAGACCGGTCATCCGTAGAGGAAATGACTAAAAAGCTGTCTTCACAGGTATCTTTATGATTGACTATGTCTCCGGAAAACTAGTTTCTAAAAAGCCTACTGAAGCGGTTATTGATGTGGGTGGCATTGGATATAAATGCCTAATCCCTACGTCGACGTTTGAAAAACTACCGGCAAAGGCCCAACCTGTCGCCCTGTTGACTCACCATTATGTGCGGGAAGACGCCATTACCTTGTTTGGGTTTGGTACGGATGAGGAACGGTCTGTGTTTAATATGATGCTAGCCGTTTCAGGTGTAGGCCCAAAGCTGGCCTTGGCCGCTCTTTCGGCCCTTCGTCCATCTGAAATCCGCGACCAGATTATCGCCGGAGATAGCGCCATGCTAACCCGTATTCCTGGAGTGGGGAAAAAAACAGCTGAACGGTTGATTCTTGAACTGCGCGACCGATTTGAAAAATCGAGTTTGGGTAACGACGATTCTGTTGCGAGCACAAGCGGGTCCAATACGTCCTATCGGACCGACGGTATGGCGGCACTTGAAGCGCTTGGGCTTTCTCGTTCAGCTGCAGAAAAAGCCGTTATCGCAGTAATTCGTAAGCATCCAGAAATCAACAGTGCGGAAGAGTTAATCCGACTTGCGTTGCGTTCTTAAGCTTCCGCTTTTTCACTGTTTTGTTCGAGGTGAATGGTTTGCGTTGGGAAGGCAAAGGAAATGCCACGACGCTTAAACTCTTCATAGATTTCAAAATTGATCCGCTGTTGCGTATCCATGAGCGAAATATACTCCGGTACCAACATGTAATAGACAATTTCAAAATTGATCGAGAAGTCCCCGTAGTTTTTCATGTGGGCCCGGTCAAACCGTGTGTTTTCCTGCTTTTCGATCGCTTGTTGAACCATTTCCGGTATCGCCTTCAAGTTTTCTAACGACGTATCGTACGTAACGCCCAAACTAAACAAGGCCCTACGTTCGTTCATCCGTTTAAAATTGCGCAGTCTGCTACCCAGCAAGTCCGTGTTGGAAAAAATGATCTGTTCGCCAGATAAGCTTCGAATGCGGGTGGTTTTGATTCCAATGTGCTCGACCGTACCCGAGAATTCGCCCACGACCAAGAATTCCCCTATCGAAAACGGCTGATCGACAATGATGGAAACGTAGGCTAACAGGTCCGAAAGAATGTCTTTAACGGCAAGCGCAATCGCGATACCACCAATCCCCAGACCCGCGACCAACGCCGTGATATCTACGCCCAAGTTGTCAATAACCACCAGCAACACAATGGCCCAGGTCACAATTTTGCCGACCAAGCCCAACGCCTTTGCCGCGGTCACTTGAGAGGGTTCGCCTTCCTTTTTGATTACGTAGAACCCGACCAACTGGGCAACCAAGTCGCTAGCCGAGAGGCCGACTTGAAGTAAAAGGCCAAAAAACACGACCCGGTACAACCACGGCAAATCGGGGGATTCCAACGCCACGTATTCAACGGCAACATAAAACGAGACGACGATCAGGAAAAAGGATCGTAAGCCATTGAAAAGCTCGGCGACGACATCGTCTACATTATTATCGGTCCGTTTGGCTAGATCCGCTAAACGGGCAAATACAATTCGCTTTAAACCGATGAGAATGACAGAAATCAGGGCGGTTATGCCGATTAATTTCAGCCACGCTAAAACCGTCATTCCCCAAATACTGGTATCAAAAAAGGCCTTGTCCATTCCTAGGTGCTCAAAAATGTTCTTATGTACAATTGGCCTAGAATACGCTTATTTCTGAACCTTTGTTTGCAAAGAACCTTGAAGTTCTTACCGATGTTTTAGCTTTCCTCGGGCTGCGAGCAATTCCGCGTTTAACAAGGCTCCGCCTGCTGCCCCTCGTATCGTGTTATGGGCTAAGCAAACCAGCTTAAAATCTAACACGGGGCACTCCCTAACACGTCCTATGCTCACCGTCATCCCCTTTCCTGCTTGGCTATGTCGCCGAGGCTGCGGAAAGGCGTGATCGGGCGAATAATCCAATACCCGGTCTGGAGAGGTGGGCAAACGCGCTATTTCCGAATCGGCTTTAAAGGACGCTATCGCCTTCAAAACCGCGGACAATGGCACATGGGATGTAGTTAATTTGACCGAAGCGGTTGCCAGATGCCCTTCAATTACGGGCACTCGGGTGCATTGGGCACTGATTCCTATCTGGGCGGGCTCAACCCCAATGGAAGAAAGCTTGCCTAACAATTTCAGAGGCTCCGTTTCAACTTTGTCTTCTTCGCCTCCAATAAATGGGACGACATTGGCAACCGCATCCAACGAGGGTACACCCGGATAGCCGGCTCCCGACAACGCCTGTAGGGTCGTTACCATAACCGTTTCAATACCAAAAGCATCGTACAACGGCTTTAAGGCTAAAGTAATTCCCACGCTCGCACAGTTGGGATTGGTTACAATGAACCCTGAAGAACCCCAATCTTGGCGGTCAATTAGAGCAAGGTGGTCAGCATTGACTTCGGGGATAAGTAGCGGCACTTGAGGATGCATGCGAAAGTTTTTTGCATTGGAAATCACCGGATATCCAGCCCTCGCGTACTGTTCTTCTACGTCCCCGGCGACACTCGCATCCAACCCAGAGAACACAAAATCGCAATCCAACAGATCGGTTTCAGCGTTTTGGACTATGATTTGAGCCGTTTTGGGAGGAATGGGCGTGTCCTCAAGCCAATGCGCTGCAAGGTGATACGGCTTTCCGGCCGAACGTTCTGAAGCGGCCAGAGCCGTAACCTCAAACCAAGGGTGACCGTCCAACAGCTTAACAAACTTCTGCCCAACCGCGCCCGTGGCACCAAGTATCCCGACTCTCAACTTCATACGTACTAATGGGCTGAATACGACTCCCGATTGGGAGCAATAGTGGTGTGATGACCCGCGTGTGCCAATTGCGCACGCGCGTCTTTTTCAATGCGGTGGGGTAAAAATCTTGGAAGAATCAACGTGCCATCTCCCTGTGGGAAACGCGTACTTCTAACGTGTACAGGAATGCAAGCTTCCAGGACGGGTTGAAAGGCTTCAACGTGCATGCCCAGCGCGCTCGATTCATTCCATGTCGAGGCATCTTCCAACAACAAAAACAAAAACTTACCCGCTCCTTTAACCCGATTAGGATCAGCCGTATACAAGCCATCCACGTCGGTCCATCGATCCAATTTGGCCGCCCCAACGCCTTCCGCAAAAAGAGACGCCGTGTAGTCGCTCCCGCCACGACCTAAAATCGTGGTTTCTCCGTGTTCATTGGAAGCCACGAATCCGGTTACAATGGGCACCACAAATCGAGACAAGTTCGCAAACCAGGACTGAATCAGATTTCTAGTTTGTTCGCGATCTACGAATCCCGACTCGGTTCTGACGAGGGTCCGGGCGTCGATGGCTTGCGCCACGACGCCCACCTGGGTAAGCAGACCTGCGACCAACGGGGCCGACATCAATTCGCCACAGGCCAAAATAAAATCCGCTCGATCTGCCCGATTTTTAGGGGTACAAGCCGCCCGCAACTCTTCCAAAATAGACTCCAAATGCCGTAAATACGTGTATTTACGACGCTGGTCCAACACGGAATCAGCCATATCAATGTGGCGTTTTGCCAATTGACCGACAATCGATTCTGGGTCGGAGGATTCCACTAAATCAACCAACAGATTGGTCACACCCGAAAGCGCCGAAACAACTACAACTGGCCGACATGCAGCCGTTTCGCCCTGAATAATGTGGACCACGCGCTGCAGACTAGCCTCCGATCCAACCGAAGACCCTCCAAATTTCAACACTTTGACGAGCTGATGGGACATTTTACCGGACGTAGCTCGCTGCGTTGATATCGATGGAACAACCGGTCGCATGGTCAGCCAAGCCGCTGGCCAGCAATACAACCATGGGAGCCACATCGGATGGCTCGGTAAGTGTTTTGAGCGCGATTCCGCCCAAAACGAAGTCTTCCCCATAGGCATCAATCGCGTCTTGAGCCATTGCGGTTCGCACAAAACCAGGAGCGATTACAAACGACGTAATGCCGTCTTTTCCGAAACCTCGAGCTACCGACCTAGCCAGTGAAACCATGGCTCCTTTAGAAGCCGCATAGGCCAAATATTCCTCCGAATCCCCTCGGAATGCGGCGCGGGAAGCGATATAGATAATGCGACCCCCATCACGGGTGCGAAAATGTTGAATCGCACTCCGGGTTAATATCCCCGTTGAGCGCGTGTTCACATTAAATGTTTTATTCCAACTGTCAATCCACTCATCGTCCGATTTATTCAGGGGAGCCAACTCAGCGATCCCGGCATTGTTAATCAGGATGTCGACACCGCCGTATTCGGCTACGACATCGTTAAACAAACGAATGGCTGCGTCCGCTTCGGCTAAATCGGCCTGAAATGCCACAGCGCCGTTGCCGATCTCTTTGCAAAGAGCTACGGCTTCTGCTGAAGAATGGCTGTAATGGACGGCTACGGTGGCACCGGCAGCCGCTAACTGTCTGGCAATTTCATTTCCTATGCCGCGGCTTGCACCCGTTACAAGGGCTACTTTTGAAGTTAAATCTATACGCATGATGCTATTTGATAGTCAATTTGATTAGGCTGGTTGGTATGCAATGATAACCAGTTTTTTACAATCCGGTTTAACGATTCACCTTCTAATAAAAATCCATCGTGTCCGTGTTCCGATGGAATGACTTCCAGCGTAGCATTTGGGATACCGCTTGCTAGCTCGCGTTGCTCTTGAAGGGGGAAAAGAATATCTGTATCTACCCCCACAACCAACACCCGAGACGAAATCGAACGCAAAACGTCGAAATAATCACCCCTTCCCCGGGCTAGATCGTGCGAATTAGAGGTCTGCGTAAGACGGACGTAACTGTTTGCGTCGAAACGACTTACGAGTTTTTGGCCTTGATATCGGAGGTAGGATTCCACCGCATAAATGGGTGTAGAATCGGTTGCAGCCTGTTGCCGACCAAAACGCGCGGTGAACGAAGTTGGGTTTCGGTACGACATCATGGCCATCATGCGGGCCGTCGCTAGGCCGGCTTCGGGCTGTGTCCCATCTTCGTAGTATCCGTTATGCCAATTCGGATCGGAATAAATAGCTTGGCGCTGCGCTTCGGTCCATGCGATGCACCACGCCGAATGCCGTCCACTCGTTGCCACGGCGATGACTTCAGAAATATTGGGATCCATTACTGCCCATTCTAGCGCCATAAATCCACCCAAAGAGCCTCCGGCCACACACCGAACTTGACGCACGCCAAGAATTCCCACTAACGCTTGATGCAATCGAACTTGGTCGCGTACCGTGCATGCGGGAAACGAAGCCTTATACGTTTCGCCCGTTGCTGGATTTACGCTGGTCGGTCCCGACGTGCCATAGCACGATCCCAACAGGTTGGCGCAAATCACAAAGTTAGTATCGGTGTTAATCGCCCGGTCGGGACCGACCAGCGATCCCCACCAAGAGGTAGCCTCGCTATCTCCGGTCATGGAATGAAAAACGACTACTGCATTATCGGCACGTTCATTGAGCGTACCCCACGTCTGATACGCAACCTCCACGTCCCGCAACACTACGCCGGATTCCAGCTCCAACGATTCCAATACAAGGGTTGAATAATTCGGTTTAGCCATGAGATACGGTCGCCGTCTGTTTGATTTTGGCTTTCAAAGGCTGCGTTGAACATCGGGAGGTTTCCAGGGCCTGTTCCAAATCAGCAATCAGGTCGTCAATGTGCTCAATACCTACGGAAAGGCGAATAATATTGCTGGTTATGCCGGCTTCTTCGCGGGCCGCCGGACTCATACTTGCGTGACTCATAGTCGATGGTTGCTCAATCAGAGACTCTACGCCTCCCAACGATTCAGCCAGTGTAAATACCTGGGTTGAGGTTAAAAGCGCCCTGACCGCAGCGGCGTCTCCTTTCACTTCGAACGATACCATGCCACCGAAACCGGCCTGTTGACGTTTGGCTAATTCATGGCCCTCATGCGATTCCAAGCCGGGATAAAACACCCGAGATACTTGCTGGTGATTATCGAGGTACGAAGCGACCGTACGCGCATTTTCTTCGTGCTGACGAAGCCTTACCGGCAGCGTTTTAAGCCCTCTAAGCACCAACCAGCTATCAAATGGAGCTGAGGTTGCGCCCGTAGCATTGGCTGCAAAATAAGCGCGCTGGCGTCCATCTTCCGTTTTAGCGATCACGGCCCCGCCTACCACATCAGAATGCCCATTCAAGTATTTGGTGGTCGAATGAACCACGAAATCAGCCCCGAAATCGATAGGGCGCTGTAGCAAGGGCGACAAAAACGTGTTGTCCACAATGAAATCGATGCCCGCTTCTTCAGCTATATCCCCAACTTTCTGCAAGTCGATGACCCTTAAAAGCGGATTGGAAGGTGTTTCCACCCACACCGCTTTCGTTTCAGGCCGCAACGCCAAAGCCAGGTTCAACGGGTCGGTAAGATCCGCATACGTGACCGTAAGCTTGCCTTGACGCTGGTACCACGACAACAGCCGTTCCGTACCGCCGTAGCAATCGTGTGAACACACAATATGCGATCCCACATCATATAGGGCCAAAACTGTTGCAACTGCCGCCATCCCGCTCGCTACACAAATGGCTCCAAATCCCCCTTCCAAATCCGCAATGGTTTGCTCTAAAGCAGCCCGGGTTGGGTTTCCTGATCGGGAGTAATCGTACTGAGGTTTCCCATCGGTATCGTCAAACCTAAAAATAGCGGTCTGATAAATGGGTAAAGAAACACTTTTGAATGCCCCATCGGTGTGCTGACCAGCTAAGGTTAGTCGGGTCTGAGGATGTAGCGTGTTTGTTTTAGCAGGCATGGTAGGATCAATGTTCAGTTTCTGTTTGGAAAACCTTCCACGTTGAACCTTGAAAACCTGCCTAAACGCGTACCAACCGTGCCGAGGAGAGAAGGTGAGGCGCCGTTCGATAGCAGCGAATGGTCCTTCGGCCGGGCCGATTCTTCTTTCCCATCTCACTCTAAAACGAAAAAACCCTCCGGATAATATCGGGAGGGTCACATTGATGATGGATGGCCAACATCGTGTCCTTCCCATCTATCTCATTCTCGTTTCGAGCAGGATTTAGCACCTAACGAATTTCTATGATGAAATTCCGGTTGCTACGACGTCAACGGGCCTGTCCCTCAGTCGTTCTTGATGGAAGTCCGGCTATAA
>JAURGV010000199.1 GCA_030833605.1 Rhodothermales bacterium | reverse complement strand
ATGCTTCCGAGTGGTGACGGGAAGACAAATAGGTTACGAGGTTAACTTGGATACCGTCGGCCAACTGGGCGTTCAGGTTCAGGTTTGCTGTTGCAAGGTTGAAACCGTTGCCAATGTCAAGCAATTCCACTGCACCAGAGTTTTCATGGCTTAGCGCTTGAAACTGCTGTGTAAAAGCGGCTCCCCAATAAATTTTCAGTCCGTCAAATGCTGCTTGATCAGCTTTTGAGCTTTCGAAGAACGTTAGTCCATCGGAACTGGTTGGACGGCTATACTGAGTTTGACCGATCTGTGCCATTGCAGAGATAGGAAACAATACTGCCAGAAGAGCGACGAGTGCGATTTTGTAGTATCTATTTTTCATGGTGTTAACCAGGAGTTATTTGATGGGATCGTTAAAGGATCAAAAAAGGTTAGTTGTCTTGAGCGGCTTTCATTAGAAATCGAATCGTGATTTCGTTACCTGTTTTCAGGGTGCCGAGCAAAGCTGTTGGAGGATCAATGTCATAATCTGACATTAAAATTTTGGTAGAGCCTTCAAATTGAATTTGGTTAGTCGCCGACATTGAACCAGTCGCATTTACGACAACCGGTATCGTTTTTCCTGCGATACGTAGCGTTCCAGATAGTTTTGCAGCTTTTGGGCCACTGCTTAGGTCCACGTTGGAAGCCTGGGTCAATGAGAACTGTATGGTTGCATCCGTTTTTGAATCCAGCGCATCACGCAACTTGCGATTCATTTGGCCTTTTCCGCATTCAATATCTTTTGGGTCGACCTTTAATGTAGCAGTCGAAACTTCATACGTTGATGCTTTGGCTCCTGCAGTTGCTTGGAAACCGCCTGTCATTTTTTCAACGTTGCAAGTCCAATCATGTATGGAAGAGGTTCCATCGATGAACATTTGGGATTCTGCTCCAAAAGAGAAACGGAGTGATTCTGATGAGGATTGTGCGGATGCTGTTTCAACGAGCAAAGAGGCCGAGAGCAGCACCGCGATAGTGAAGAATGATTTCATGATGATTCATGGGTTGAATTGTTTCGACGATAAATTAGTACCTCTTGATTTCCGGAAACGCCCTGAGTTACCCCCACAACGCGAGCGGAGTACCTTACGAATTTTGCGGGGGATTACCCTACGCCAGTACTAAAACCGGACTAATTTGCGAGATATCGACCTTTTCTGGAGTAAGCAGAAACCTTGCCTCCGAAATGTGATCATCTCCTTACAATCCTTATCTCACCGCTTTCAACAGGACCATAACCAAAACGCCCCGAAGATCTTGCTTCTACCGGGGCGTTTCGAATCATGTTTGCGACGACTTTAGATCATTCAGCCAACTAAAAGTCCACTCTATAGCTAATGTTTGGGACTAAAATACGGGTGTATTTGGTGTCCATGTTCATTGTCTTGATGTTGAAAAAGTCTTTTTGATATTCCTCTGTGCCTAATGCGTTCACCACCTGCAAGGACCAAACAGAAGAGTGTTTAGGCTTGTTTTTGGTGTATGAGAAGGAAAACGAAACAATTGGAGAATCGGGCAGCTGCTGGGAAAAGGCTAGATTCCCATCATTTTCGCCATAAACCACTTCTTTCTGGGTCAATGACTTCCCAAGGTCAATATTTTCAATTCTATTACCTGCCAAATAGTTAAGACGGATGTTTGTGTTGATCAGATTGTTCTTATTGGCACCTACACGCCATTCCTTTCCGATCAGAAAATTGAATACATAGTTTCGATTGAATCGAGTATTTCGCTCTACGCCGTCGGCTGCTTTGTATTTAGCGTCGAAAAAAGAACCGGTAAGCAAAAAATAAAGGCCTTTGTCCATGATTCTTGGGAGCAGTTCGGAAGATTTACCCGAGCAAACTAGGCACCAACTCAAAACGGTGGACCGCTCGGTTACGCGCCTTCAAAAACTTGTTGACCAAATACTGGATCTTTCTGCCCTCGAAGCTGGAAAAGTGGAGTTGCGTCTTCAAACTTCAGATATCTGTGAATTGGTTCGCGAGCAACTGGACGCGTTTGAACTTGCCGCGCAGAATATGCATGTCAAACTGGAATTCGCCGTTCCGAAAAGCCCCATTTTATGGACGTTTGACCAAGAGAAAATGGAGTGGATTCTCACCAATTTGCTTAGCAATGCACTGAAATTTTCTTTCGAAGGTGGAAAAATCCAAGTATCGGTTAATCGCACACCCGATAATCACCTTTCAATCGCAGTAAGAGATTATGGGGCGGGTATAAATCCGAACGATTTGCCGCACATCCTCGATCGGTTTTACAGAGGCGTGTCCGAAAACACAGATATAGGGTCGGGAATTGGCCTATCCATTCTGCAGGAATTGGTCCAATTGCACCACGGAACCGTCAACGTTGAAAGTGAACTACAAAAAGGGTCGTGTTTTACCATATTACTTCCTTACCTCGATGTTAGGGTCGAAAAAACACCGAGTGGAATGAGGACGACTTTAAGTGTTCAGGAGTCAGTTTCACCTCCATTGAAATTGGACATACCCTCGCCCGCGGAATCGAGTTCGGATGTAGCACCGTCACGTGATGTCATTTTGATAGCCGAAGACAATGTGGACCTATTAGCTTTCATTCGAGTACGCCTTTAGGACTCTTTCGATATTATTGTAGGTGAAAACGGAAGAATGGCGCTCGAGGAATGCTTAAAACAGGTACCCGACTTGGTGATCACCGATGTGATGATGCCCGAAATGAATGGCATGGAACTGTGTAAGCATTTAAAATCGGATCTGGCGACCTCGCACATTCCTGTAATCATGCTAACGGCGAGCGCGGACACCGAAACCATGACCTCCGGATTACAAACGGGTGCAGATGTGTATTTGACTAAGCCATTCGAAACACCGCGTTTGATGGCCTATATCGACAGTTTACTCGAAAACAGGCGTCGGATTCGAGCAGCCTATTCGTCAGAAATTTCACGTCCTGTAGCGCTTGGACATTCTGAAGAACCTACGGTCGAAGAAGAAAATCTTTCATTAGATGGTCGGTTCGTAGCCCGCCTTCACCTTCTTATCCATGAGCAATTATCAGATTCAGATTTTAAAGTGGAATCACTCGCCGATCAGATGAATCTGAGTAGCCGCCAATTCCTGAGAAAGGTCGAGGCGCTTACAGGCGAGATACCCAGTATCTTATTGCGCCGCATACGGTTAGAGTAAGCTGCATTTTTCTTAAAAACGGGTGGACTCGCGGTTAAAGAGGTCTGGTCCGCCGTTGGTTTCAAGAGCGATTCCGGATTCCGAAAAGCCTTTAAACAGCATCATGGAGTGTCGCCTTCCCAATGGCCGATCGAATCAGAATAAGTATGGCCCATTTGTTGCCATAGCGCTTATATTGGGACCTTTCCGAACGCTGAGAACCACCACGAGCAGTGATTCGCCCCTCGGATCTCAAAATCACCACATCTGCCTTTTCCATGCACGACGAAGGATATGTCAAGTTTGAAGCTGATTGGACGGAAGGCCCATCCCCTAGTTGGTATAAAATTGGTGCTTTGGCAGAATGGCGGCAACGGTTGTACGAAGCAGGCCTAATCGGGGCGCATCCGGACGGCATTGGGTTTGGTAATATTAGCGTCAGAGACAATCCGCCTAGTCAGTTCTTGATCACCGGTACCATGACCGGATCGACCCGAGTGCTCGGCCCAGAACACTTCACACGCATCGAGAGCTATGATTTCGATCGAAATCGTGTTAGGTGTCGAGGCCCGATTACCGCTTCTTCAGAAACCATGACCCACGCTGCGTTTTATTACGCTTCGCGCGGAATCAATGCGGTTATTCATATCCACAATGCCGACATGTGGAACACGTATAAAAACGTAATGCCGACTACAAATCCAGAAGTGACTTACGGGACGCCAGAAATGGCGTACGAAGTGATTCGCCTATTACGGATGAAGGACCGCCCAAAAAAACAACTATTGATTATGGGTGGCCATCAGGACGGAGTGCTTGCCTACGGAAACACACTCGGCCAGGCTGCTTCAACTCTGCTCAATTGCTGCAATGGGTTGTTTCGACCAGGGCAATCTTGCTCGAAAGGCTAAAATAAGCGCGGCTCTCCGGCTTACTCTGGTTAGCTCGCAAGCCTACTTTTCAATCAACTCGATCAGTTTATCGACCGCATAATCTACAAACGCGGGATCTTCGGCGGTCAAATTCAGCGCTTCGACGTCGACGGTGTCCGGTATTTCGTGTTTTAACGACTCCCAATACGCGGCATCCAAGGTTGGATTAAACAGCGCCCCTCCTTCGGCCGAATAACTGCTTACGCCTTTTAACGGCATGAGAAAGAGGGCATTCCCCGTGGTATGCTGTAACCGCTCTCCGATGCTTGCAGCCACACGCGCTTGCTCATCGGCTTTTAGACGCGGGACAAAAACGTACGGAGAGTGCCATACAATTTGATGACTTTCGTAGCCAGGAGGCACCACGTTGGGCTTATTTACTAGAATACCAAGGTGTTCGGATCCGCCCGGGCAAATAACCTGAGGTAGTCCAAGTTTTCCCGCAACGGTTAATCGCTCTGGTCCAGAAGCGCGTAGCACGCCGTAAACGCCATCGGCAATTTCGCCCAACGCATAATCAAAAACGGCCGTGATAATGCCCTCTTTCATCATCTGCTCCATGGCCTCTCCTCCCGCCCCGATCGCATGAAAGGTAATG
>JAURGV010000198.1 GCA_030833605.1 Rhodothermales bacterium | reverse complement strand
ATCAGCAGTCCCATCAACCGTCGCCCAAGTAACCTTTTCTCTTCTTTATCCTTTTCTTCGATCGAATGATTCCAGCTCGCTTTATGTGTTTGGAGGTCTGCACGCGTAGCCGTTAGTGCCGATTCTCTGAGTTGTTCGCTGATGGTAATCGACTCGGGAACTAATGCATTTTCCTGAAGGCGATCTATTTCCGATTCTGCAAACCGCCTATGCCCTCCTGGTGTTCGAATTGAGGCTATTTTCCCACTTTCCGCCCAGCGTCTCAACGTTACAGGATGAACGCCGAGTTTTTTAGCCGCTTTCGTGAGAGAATAAATCTGATCAGCCATAATGAATGGGCCTATCCTAAAATGAACAAATATGTACAGCAACGTGAAAAATACCGAACAATTCTATACAAAGGTGGCGCATTAACGTCTCTCCTGTGAATTATTGCTCAGAAAACGGGTATCTGCAGCCATTCTATTTTGTAAATGGCCTCCTTCCTTTTGCTATAGGCGCTTAAATCTCCCTATTTTGAAGCCGCCCTATTTCTGCATGAAGTTTCTTTCCCGTCATTCAATGAACCAAAACCAAATCGATCTCGATGAACATCCTCGTGGTTAACGGCCCCAACTTGAATCTGCTTGGAACCAGAGAACCGGACATTTACGGGCGAACAACTCTTCCAGAATTAGAAGCTGGACTTGAAAAATCCTTCCCGGCAGTTTCCTTTTCATTTTTCCAGAGCAACCACGAAGGTGAGCTTATCGATGCCATGCAAAAATGGACGGGTGATGGTATTGTTTTAAACGCGGCGGGATTCACGCATACCTCGGTAGCCCTTCGAGACGCCATCGCATCGATTGAAGTGCCGGTTATCGAAGTCCATATTTCAAATATTGCGGCAAGAGAATCCTTTCGTCATCACTCCGTTATCTCTGCTGAATGTGTCGGGTCCATTATTGGCCTTGGGATCAAGGGATACCATTTAGCTGTTGAGTTTTTTCTGTCTCCCCACTACGATTGACCGCTTCCAGGATGTTGAATGAGTTTTAGAGCCCGAATTGGTCGGCTTGCATCGGATACTGCGATTTATGGGATTTCTTCCATAGTCGGAAGATTGATCAATTTTCTCCTTTTTCCGCTGTACTCCAATGTCTTTCTCCCGTCGGAGTACGCGCCCATTGTGGTTGTGTATGCGGCGTTCATGTTTTTGAATATCCTGTTCCAGCATGGAATGGAATCTTCTTATATGAAGTTTGCCACCGACCGCAGCGAATTATCGGGCAGAAGCTCCGCCTTTGGTACGGCCGTCGTCTCTCTATTGGTTTTAGGGGCTGCGCTTTCAGCTGGGCTGCTTCTCGCGCGGGGGCCACTTTCAGCCGTAATTGGGCTCCAGCCGTCGTTTTATTATTTCATGAGTTACGCGGCGGCGATTCTCTTTTTTGATGCCATAGCCGTTGTCCCGTTTGCCGACCTCCGACTACGCAACCGTCCGTGGGTGTTCGCTGCTATTCGAATCGCCAATATTGTGATCAATGTTGGCCTGAATTTGATTCTGATTTTTGGGTTTGAGATGGGCGTGGAGTCCGTTTTAATTGCCAATCTCGTGGCTTCTGCTGTAACCGTAATACTATTGGCCCCAACGAGTTGGACACGAATGGGACGGCTGGATACAGGGCTTTGGAAGGCCATGATGTGGTTCGGACTTCCTTTTGTACCGGGCGGAATTGGATACGCCATGACGGAAAGCATAAACCGGTTCTTTCTGGCGAAAATGGATGCTGAAGTCATCATAAAACTCTATGGTTTTACAGAAGCCTCCAATCCTGGGCTTTTCAAACAAGCCACCGAATTGGGCCCGACTGTTTTCGCTGAACATGTGGTTGGGATGTACGGAGGAATCATCAAACTTTCGGTGTTGATGGCTCTTTTTGTTCAGATGTTTCGTTACGCCTGGCAACCGTTTTTCCTTCAACATCAAAACGACGACGACGCGCCTGAACTCTATGGCCGCGTGTTTAGCATTTTAACGTTTGTTTTGCTGCTGGCCTTCATAGGGGTCACGTTTTTTGTCGATGAATTGGTTCGTATACCCCTTCCGGGTGGCCGGACACTTATTTCTTCGTCGTATTGGCTTGGACTAATGATTATTCCAGTGGCCCTCGTCGGCTACTTTTTTCAGGGTTGGTACTATCATTTTTCTTCCGGAGCCTACGTCAAAAACAAATCCAAATATTTTCTGCACGCTACGGCCGTAGGAAGCATCGTGGCCATCAGCATCAACGTCTTGTATGTACCCTCGGGGGGCATGCTAGCGGCTGCTTGGGCTACAAGCCTGGCATATGCCGCAATGGCCATCACCCTTTATTTGTTGATTAGGAGGCATTACCCCATCCCATACGATTGGACCCGGATCGGAATGGTTTGTGCTTGGGCTGCTTCGATCTTCGCCATCTGGTGTTTCACCCCACTTGTTCAGGTTTGGTGGGCTGAAGCCGCCTTGATCGCTCTTTTTATTCCTGTTGCTTTGGCCATTCTTCGGTTCCCCGTTCGTTCACTACTGCGGCGTCGTTAGGCACACAGTGCTCCTGATTGTTGGGCGCAATTTGTATACCCGCGCCAGCCCCTCCCTCGTTTTCCCAAACAAACGTAGTTCCGTGCTGCAAATGGGGTACCGGACTTAGAAAATCCGCTATGGGTGAAGGAAACCGAATCAAATCCTCCAATACCAATCCCGGAGAAAAGATGGCAACAGCAAAAACCGGCTCACTACGTCGAACAGCTTGCAGGTAATCGTTCGAAACCAAGACCGCAATTTTACTCTGGCCCTCCATGAAAAACCTCCAAACGCCTAGTATTCGACTGGTACCGTCCAAGTAGTCCGGCAACTTTCCCAAAAAAGTGTCGAGAACAACTTCGTAGCCATATCGATATTTGTCTATCGGTATTCTAAATAGCGAGTCGAGGATCAGGTTCGTTCTTCGAACCCGCCCTTCAGTCGCCAAATGGACGGCATTGAAGCCGGGTTTAACGAAATAGGTTGAATCTCCCTTTGTGGCCAACAGCGGCGCATCCGGCTGAAGCTTTAACAAGGCTTTTGAATGAGCATCCAAAAGCACTCCTGGCCTCGTTTCGTTTAACAGACCATGTATCGGATGGCTCTTATAAGTTGCGCTTTTACTCGTCTCCGACCTCCTAGCGACAAATCGACCAAAGGTAACCGAGATGGGCACGACCTGATACACGCAAAGATCACCTACTTGGGGAACGAATTGTGCACGAACGGGAGATAGGGCGGCCAATCCTATCATCATAAATAGGGCTCTTTTCCAGAATAGTGGTTGCCTACCGGCCTGAAATCGGTTCGTTTTTGTCGCCTCTTCGCGCTTTCCCATGTTCGCCTCTCCTGTTCAAAGCATTGATTCACCTAAAGAGGAAAGCCAAGCCTGCTTTGCAACAACATTTTTAGAAACTTTACACCCTTTGCAAACGAATCCGGCCCAGAAACCGTCCAACCGGTAGGTTAGCCGATCAAAACCCCAGACCAAAGGCCTAAAAGTGATACAAAACTATCTGCTCGTCGCTCTGCGATCATTAAAAAGAAACGCAACGTACACCGTGGTAAACGTTGTTGGCTTGTCTATCGGCATGGCCTGTTGTGCATTGATCATGATTCTGGTCTATCACGAATGGAGCTATGACCGTTTTCATGAAAACGGTCCCGACTTGTATCGCACCTATTTCCAGTGGCAAGAATTAGACGGCACCATGGGCTATCAAGCCATGATGACACCCGGATTCACCGAAGAATTCAGGTCCGAATTTCCACAAGTTCAACGCGCGACCCCTTATGTGACGGGGAATCAAAATCTTGAGGCCGAAGGCGAAATATCGCGCCACTTAGTCGCTGAAATCCACAATGACTTATTCTCCATGTTCTCTTTCCCTCTGTTAGCCGGAGATGCTTCTCAGGTCTTATTGGGAACGGATGAAATGGTGATTTCGGCGCAACTGGCGGAATCCAAGCTTGGAATTAAGGACGGAAACTGGAATGAAGCATTGGGCCGAACCATCTCCATTACCCGAGAGCAAGTTCAATACGATTTTAATGTAGTAGGCGTTTTCCAAGACATTCCATCCAACTCATCCGTGCAAATGGATGCAGCCCTTTCGTTTACGAACTACGGACGGCTTCAGCTAGGAGGAAATAATTGGGGAGGGCGGGTCACAACGTATGTTCAATTGATTCCAGACTCCACGCCCGAAGCCATTTTAACGGCTGCTGGACCGTTTACAGACCGCTCGTTTGGCAAATACATTGATGCGCTTCGTGATGCCGAGCGCCTTGCAACGGATTCGGAACCCTACGGCTTCGAACTGCAATCGCTTTCGGACATGCACACCAGCACAGAAGTGTTCATGCCGTATGAGAAACCGGCTCACGATCCCCTGTACTCGTACATATTGGGAGGCATCGGGTTATTGATTCTGCTAATCGCTTGTATCAATTTCATGACACTGTCTGTGGGACAATCGGCTGGAAGAGCTCGCGAAGTAGGTGTTCGAAAAGTACTGGGAGCTCATAAATTTCAGCTGATGAAACAGTATTTCGGCGAAAGCACGGTACTTGCCACCCTTTCGCTGGGCTTGGAGGTCGTCGGCCCATTGGAGGCGCATTATCAGCCAGTTGTTGAAGGCGCGGGTGCCGAGAACGGAATAAAT
>JAURGV010000197.1 GCA_030833605.1 Rhodothermales bacterium | reverse complement strand
CTCGTTTGACGATCGGATTGAGCTTTATTTGGCGGAATCGAGCGAGGGAACGGCCCGCCGCTTGGTCGAAAAGCCCTTGAATGCTGTTCTGGGATCGCCGTATGCATGGATGCCGGGTGGAAAATCGTTGTTGGTTAGAACGATTTCCGCGACTCGGGGAACGATGCCTCCTGAACCTAAAGTACCGACGACCCCGGTGATACAAGAGAATCTGGGTCAGACCGCTCCTGCCGCGACCTACCAAGATTTATTGGCGACACCGTACGACGAAGACCTATTTGAATGGCTTCTTCAATCCGAATTGGTCAATGTTTCGGTGTCGGGCACGCTGGCTGAGGTGGGGCCCAACGGAATGATCTATTCGATGGATCCGTCGCCCGATGGGAAATACATCCTTGTTGAAACCGTTAAAAGACCGTTTTCCTATTTGGTAACGGTTGGTCGCTTTCCCAAAAGCCTCGTCGTGCACGATAGGACGGGTGCGGTGGTTAAAAAAATTGCAGACATCCCATTGATGGAAGAAATCCCATCGGGATCGGGCTCCACGGCCACGGGCATTCGGTCGATTGGATGGCGGCAAGACGCAGATGCGACGCTTGCGTGGGTCGAAGCCCTTGACGGCGGCGATGGGAATGCAAAAGTTGACTTCAGGGACGCATTGTATCAATTGAAAGCTCCTTTTTCGGGCGCGCCGGTCGAATATTTTAGAACCGAACTTCGGTACGCGGGCGTTTCGTGGAGCGATGCAGGATTTGCATTGGTTTCAGACCGATGGACGTCAACCCGGCAAACACGGACGTATGTGATTCGTCCTGATGGTGGGACGGGTCGCTCACAGGTTTTGTTTGACAGATCGTACGAAGATCAATATGCCAATCCGGGCAATCCGATGTCGGAAGTAGGACCCAACGGCCGCCGACTTTTAGTGACCGCGGACAACGGCACGAGCATCTTTTTGAGTGGAACAGGGGCTTCTGCTGAGGGAAGCCGTCCTTTCTTACATAAAATGACCCTTCGCACGGGGGAGGTGACAGAGCTATTTCGCTCCGAAGGACCGTTTTACGAAAGCGTTTCAGGTTGGATTGACCCTGCAAAAGGCACGTTTTTAACCTCTCGCGAATCGGTTTCCGAGCCTCCCAACTACTATGTGCGACAGGTAGGTTCATCAGAAATGACCGCGCTTACCCATTTTGAGCATCCTTACCCAGAAATGGATGCCATCTCCAAGGAATTCATCACATACACCCGCGAAGATGGCGTGCCTTTGTCCGCCACCTTGTACTTGCCAGCTGGTTACGATAAAGGACGTGATGGACCACTGCCAACGCTGATCTGGGCGTATCCCGCTGAGTTTAAAAGTGCTGAAGCGGCAGGTCAAATCACCGATTCGCCCTACCGTTTCAAACGCGTTTCGTATTCGGGGGCCATTCCCTACGTCACGCAAGGCTATGCGGTGATGGACGACGCATCTATGCCGGTCATTGGAGAAGGGGATGAAGAGCCCAACGATTCGTTTATTAATCAACTCATTTTGAATGCGAAGGCTGCCATTGACGAAGGGTCGCGGCGCGGCGTAGTGGATCCGGATCGAGTGGCTGTGGCTGGCCATTCATACGGAGCATTCATGACCGCTAACTTGTTGGCACACAGCGACTTATTTCGCGCGGGAATTGCTCGATCAGGCGCCTATAACCGCACCTTGACACCTTTTGGATTCCAAGCCGAACCGCGCACCTTTTGGGAATCTCCCGAGGTGTACTATGCGATGAGCCCGTTCATGCACGCCAATAAAGTCAATGAGCCCATTTTGTTGATTCACGGCTTGGCCGACAACAATACGGGGACCTATCCGATTCAGAGTGAGCGGTTTTATGCTGGGTTGAAAGGAAATGGAGCCACAGCCAGATTGGTCATGTTGCCACACGAAAGCCATGGATACCGTTCCCGCGAGTCGTTACTGCATGTGATGTGGGAAACGGCCAATTGGCTGGACACCTACGTCAAAAACGCGCCTCCTCGATCGCTGGAAGTTGGCAGTCCGACCGGACGATAACAACGGCGGGCGATCGGACGATAATGAATCAAAAACGGCGGGCCATCGGGGCGATAATGACGCGATACACGGTTGGATTGGTGTGGGTGATGGTGGTCCTTTCGGCCTGCAGTTCGGGCGACCAAGTCGCTCGAACGGAATGTGCCGCGCCGGTTTCTGAGTCGGTTGGGAGTAATCCGCTAGTTCCGGGCATATTTACCGCGGATCCGGCGGTTTTGGTGGATGACTGTACGTTTTACATAACAGCCGGTCACGACGAAGGGGTCACCGATTTTTCGCTGAAAGACTGGTACGTGCTTTCTTCGTCCGATTTGGTGACTTGGTCCTATCGGGGCGGTCCCGTTATGAGCGTTGATGTGTTTTCTTGGGCCGATGCCAACGCGTGGGCTTCCCAAATGGTCGAAAAAGACAGCGTGTTCTATTGGTATGTGCCAGTGAACAAGATTGATGGCGGAATGGCGATTGGCGTCGCTCGCGCGGATTCACCGCTGGGACCTTTTGTGGATGCTATCGGAGCGCCTTTGGTAGACGATGTTATCGAAATGGCCGCTAACGGGTACGAATTCGACTACCAAACCGTGTATACCATTGATCCGACCGTGTTAGTGGAAGAAGATGGGCGGGCCTATTTGACGTATGGTGGATTTGGACGAATGGTTACGATAGAATTAGGCGCGGATATGATTTCTTTGAAGGGCGAACTTGTGGAGGAAACGCCGGAACACTTTTTTGAGGCGCCGTATTTGGTGAAGAAGGATAGCAACTATTATTTGGTGTACGCGGGTCAAATCAACCCGGCCACCATAGATTATGCCACAGCCTCGAGTCCATTCGGGCCATGGACGTACCGGGGACGGATTATGGAGCCCTTGCCTAATTTGCCGGGTGAGGACTACGCAACGAGCCACCCGGCGATCGCTGAATTCGCCGGCCAGTGGTACTTGGTTTATCACCGGAGCGACGGGGAAGGAGGCGGGACGTATAGGCGGCAAGTGGCCATGGATAAACTGTTCTTCAATGAAGATGGGACGATTCAGCCGGTCGTGCCGTCGAGTGGGATAAGGTTCTGATAGGTTTACGAAAGAAACGCCCCGTAAATTTTGGCGGGAACGTTCTTCGCGTGCGAAAATGAAACCGTTTTGGGTACGAAATCGTATGAAGGTGCATAGACTTAGCTAGGGTGTTCGCACTTTAGCTGATTTCTTCTGGAGGCCCAACCCCTCCAAAGAAACGTTCTTTCTAAAATGGGGATGTCACGGCTTCGACGGGTGGGTAGTAGAGCAGGTCGCGTGTCGAGCTTTCTGGTACGCTCGTAAATCTCGCCAGAAAAAGACAAATGCAAACGATTACGCATTCGCGATGGCCGCTTAAGTCGTATACGAACTTTAAGCTTGCTATCTGTCCTACAGCATGTTCGCCTATCGGCGGCTGACTAGGGCATCAAATTAGATAGGATAGGGTACGCCATGCCGGCTGAATAAGCGTATTCCAAAACTCGATCAGCCTTTAAGTGCTTCTGGCTCCAGACGACTGGCCAATGAAGCACTCGAGAACAAAAAAGGTCGACTACACACGTAGACGCCTGACTAGACGTTCATTCGGACCTGGGTTCAACTCCCAGCATCTCCACCATTTAAAGGCTCTTTTCGCGTTAGCGGGAAGAGCCTTTTTTGTTGGTATCGCATTATGAGGACATGGCGTAGAGATTCAGCTTCTTCTTTCTTCCAGATTCATTTGCGATCCGTTATATTGTAGCGTTGTTGTATCAGAATCGTGATGCGAAAGGGATCCCATTTGAAATATCAGCCACCCTACTCGATCACCTCGGAAATTCTGAATCGTGTTGCTGAAATCAGCGAGACCATAGGGCGCCTTAGCGCGTTCAGCGAACAGGCTAAATCCCTGAAGCTGCGGCGCATCAATCGAATTCGTACTATCCGCGGCTCGTTGGCTATTGAAGGAAACACACTGAGTGAGGAGCAGATCACAGCGATTCTCGACGGGAAAAAGGTCATTGCCCCACCTCGGGAGGTTCTGGAAGCCCAAAACGCCTTAACCACTTACGATCAGTTTAATAAGTGGAATCCGGTGGCGGAAAAAGACCTTGTAGATGCGCACCGAATATTGATGTCCAATTTGATAGAAGAGGCTGGATTGTATCGTCGAGGAGGTGTGGGAGTGATGGCAGGTGGCCGAGTGATTCATATGGCTCCCCCTGCGGATCTAGTCCCACAATTAATGGCCGATTTGTTTGGATGGTTGGCTGATTCTGAAGCCCATCCACTCATCAACAGTTCCGTTTTTCATTACGAGTTTGAATTTATTCATCCTTTTTCTGACGGGAATGGTCGCATGGGCCGGTTGTAGCAAAGTTTGATTTTAGCCCAATGGAACCCCCTTTTTGCCGGCGTTCCGGTGGAAAGTATGATTTTCAAGCACCAAAGCGAATATTACCAGGCTTTGCAGGAAAGCACTCGCCTAACCGACTCCGCACCTTTCATTTCTTTCATGCTGCGGATGATCGCTGAAGCCGTATCCGAAGCCATCAATCAAGAAACCCCCCAAGCTACACCTCAAGTTACCCCCCAAGTCCGTGAATTGCTTGGTGCTTTGCAAGGTGAGATGGGGCGCAAGGCGTTACAATCTGCTTTAGGACTTTCGGATCGTAAATCCTTT
>JAURGV010000196.1 GCA_030833605.1 Rhodothermales bacterium | reverse complement strand
CGCCGTTCCAGTTGAACCCGTTAACACGGTGTATGCGCCCGTTGAACCGTTCAAACGGTAACGAACTTGTGAACCAATGGTGGTGCTGTTGTTCGACGACCATGTAGCGTCAAAGCTTACATCGGAGACATTCGCAGCGCCGAGGCCAGAAACACCAAAGCAGGTCAATGGAGCGTACTCATCCGCACCAATATCTGGCGTGGTGGTGGAACGCGTATCGTCATCGATATCCGTCAAAACGCCCAATGCAGTTCCCGCATTGTTGGGAACCGCACCTTGAACGTGCAAATCATTGGCCGAGACAAACAATGGATCACCCCAAACAGAATTCGCGTCCTGAGAAGAGGCGGTCTGCCAAGCAGAAAGCGTAGAACTGCCCGGACCAAATGGAGTTGAACTCGTAGCGTAGAAGTTGTTGTAGTCACCCGTGTAGTAGCCAGACGAAGCAGAGGAAGACGCCTCAAAAGCATACCCACCGCCAACATTCACAAAAATGTTGTTCTTGATGATGTTACCTCCTGGTGTGAAGTAACTCGTAGAAGTAGAAGCGCTCAAGTAGCAAGCACGACCTGACGTGGAAGAACCGCCCGTAACATTCACCGAATTGTGCTGGTATACCACATTGGCGCAATGGTACAAGTAGGTCCCATAAACCGTAGATGATCCGGTTGTATTACATGCGATCATGTTGTTCTCAATTACGCCAGGAGCCGAAGAGAGGAAGTTGCCGTAGAAGAGGTAGATGCCGTAATTGACCGAAGTGCCGCCTAATTTGATGTTGTTGTTCTTGATACTAGCGCTCGTAAACTGCGTGTAGGAAGAGAGTCCTGAACATGATGCATAAATGCCATATAACTTGGACTCGATGTCGTTGTTTTCAAAAACCAAGTCCAAGGTGCCACCTGAGGGAGGGTTCGTGTACAAATAAAAGCCGTAGTAAACATCGTTCAAGTCATTGTTCCGAACATCCACACCTACAGAAGGATAGTAGATGTAGTTGTACACGTTTCCTGTGCCTCCGTTGTTAATGGTGTTTCCGTGAATCTTAACATACTTACCATAACGAGGGTAAAGGCCATAGAAATTGGTGCTGATGACATTGTCTTCAATGACAATCGTGTCTGCACCCGTCGTGTAGCTTGTGGCATAGATGTACATAGCATAAGAAACATCTTCCATGGTGTTTCCGGAAATAATCCAGTTTCCTTGCGCTTGAGCGGGCGAGGTGTAATAGATGCCCGCGTAATTGGAACTCGTCGATGCATCTGCCACACCATAGAAGGTGTTGTCTATGATATTAATATTTCCAACGTTTCCAGTATACTCAAGTAGTCTTCCAAAACTGGTTCCATAACTTGAAATAGTGAGTCCCTTGAGCGTGACATTCCAACAATTACTTAGTCGTATGGTCGCCAATGAATTATTTGCAGCCCCTGTATCGGCAACGATAGTAGCCGGCAATGAATTCGATGGGTCCGCCTGAAATGTGATGCGATTCACAGGAGAAGATCCTGATATTGAATCAATTATAACCGTCTCTAGATAGGTGCCTTGCTTGACATTGAACGTAACTGCACCGCTTACACCGGATGTCGAAAGAGCCGAAATCGCGGACGTAAAAGATGTATAGTTATTCGTTCCAGTACCGTTAGGGTCAATCGTGTAGGTCCCTGAAAGTTGAGCTTGCGCCAGAACAGGGATAAAGACTGCCCAAATGAAATTTAACCACTTAAAACGCATATGCCAACGAAATGATGGAGTGGTTTGACATGGCCTGACTCATGCCTACTGGAATGGCATAACCTAGATTAGCCGTAATGGCATTTTTAGAATACAAAACCCCAATACCAATGAAATTCTGACGGCCTTTTTCATACGACTGATTGCTGTAGCCCAAGTTGATTCCAAGGCCGTTCATTAAGTTCAACGAATAGAATAGGGAGGGTCTGATTTCTTGCATTTCCTCGGCCATGCCTCCCGGAGCATCATTCCATGCTTGGAAGAGCGCGCCAAAAGCACTGGGGAGTGGTTTGCCTGAAATAACTTCCCCTTGAGCATCGATAATAGGAGCGGTTGGGGCTAATACTTTTTCTATTTGAACTCCTGCAAAAGATTCAAAATTTCCAACTGGTATATTCCGAGTGTATGCCAGTCTAAAGGTGCTTGGCTGGTAGCCGTAAGATTCCGTCGACGTTTTAAGAAGTCCCCCCAAATCACTCCATTGAATAGTCACGTGATCATCTTCACTTAGTAGGAAGACAGCGCCTAAATCCACATCTACCCCACCAACTTTTGCCGCATTTGATTGTCCTTGAAACAAATCGGCATACGCATATCCCAAACCAACGCCCAAGTGAATTTTTTCATTCACTGGAAGGCTGTAATTCAAGCCAAAGTCCGAACAATAGGGTTTAATTATTCCTAATTCATTTCCATCAACATCTCGGTAAATCACTTCGCCTGCTTGATAAAAGCGACCCCCTGCTGACAAAACACCCGAACCGATATTGAGCCGCATAGCGCCTTGATACAAGGCGGATCCTTTAACCCCGGATGTGAAAATGGGAATTGCACTTACCGATACCCCATTTAATTCCGATTGAATTAGCACAGCGGAATTAAAAATATCCCCACTTAAATACGAATGCCCTATGCTATTCCCCAAACTAAGTGTATACGCACTCATTGCTTGGGTTTTATGCGGTAATGCTATTAAAACTGGGTTTATTGCAAGTGCATACATTCCATTTAAAAGGATCAATCCGAGTGTAAGTACTTTTTTCATGGTGGCTCAGTTTATGAATTGTTGGTAGTCGTTAGTTTTTAAATTCTTAGCCAGGATGGTCTGGTTGGAGTCTAGAAGCAACGTCGTAGGGGTCGTGGGGATGTAGTAATAATGCCTGAAAGTCTGTTTTGAAAAGTCATTATCAAATCCATTCGTCCAAGAAAGATTATGTTCGGCCAAATAGGCGCGCCACTCTTGCAATTCCGTTTCCACGGTAATAGCGACAACCTCCAAACCTTTGCCCTTATTCGAATTATAAAATTCCACGACCTCAGGCATCGTTTTTTTACAATGGCTACAGGTTGCATCCCAAAAAACCAATAAGACATATGGCGCTTTCGTCTCCCGTAAACTTCTCTTTATTCCCTTTGAATCCGTGAAAGAAAAATTGGGCGCTTGGCTGCCTATGAGATTCCAAGACAATTCATTGGCCTTGTCCAAAATCTTTTCAATGGCCTCTTCACTTTCCCAATAAGCCACCCCGTTTCTGTAAAAACGATCTACCATCTTGACAAATGGCTTGTCCATTCCCATGATTTTTGATGACTCAAAACGCTGGGTCATTTTTGCCACAAGAAAATTGCGCACCAGTGTGTCCATCTCTAACCCGAATAGAACATCTATCACTGCTGATAGTGTATCAGGGTTTTGAGGGCAAATTTTGTCAAAATACGTGGCGTAGTTGAGCTGCAAAAAAGGTGATCGTACCACGCCGGGATGAGCTACCGCCGTATTTTCCCAATAAGAGCGTGTCCACTTTCGGAATGAAGTATTGATGTCTATCCCTTTAGGCTGCGGATTTCTGGCACGGATGATATGTGCAATATCCAAGGCTTCGTTTTCAACTAGCCAACCTTCTTCAAAAGCTGCGAAAACCCCTTGAGCATTTTCGGGCGACATCTGCCCTTCTTGAACTAGCAAATTAATTTGATCTCCTCTATTCCTGAACGTAGTAAATGCGCGATTCTCCAGACCTTCTTCCCAAGTTAAATGGTTCGCAACCTCAGGATAACTAGTTAAGAAGGTTTCTTTCGGGCCATTTTCCGGGATGATTAAATCAAAATACTCGCCTTCATCAACGACCAGTGTGTAAAGCCCTGGGGGATAATCCTTCGTAAATCTTACAGTCCCATCTTTTGATACATGAAGCGAATCTTCCAGTAGCCTTTCTTGACCATAGAAATACGCCAATTTCACCCATTCCTCTGGACAATTTTTGATTTTGCCATGGATAGCCTGCGCAGATACACCACCTGCGCAGGCTAGAGCCACTGCTAGAATCACATTTTTCATGTGTTAATGAACAATGTTGATTTTTTCAATACTCATCACAGAGCCTTCTTGTTGTATCTCCACATAGTAGAGACCCTCAGCAACATTCTCCAGATTTACTTCTGCCGTTTCTGTGTAAGTCTTCACTAAGAGACGTTTGCCAACAGCATTGTATATAATCACCTGGTACTCATCTTCCGTAGGCACTTCAATTCGGAAGTTTCCAGTTGAAGGATTCGGATACAGAAGAACACGTCCTCTCCATGGGAGCTCTGGCGTGCCAATGCCCGTTTGGTTGAGGATATTTGACTTGGATCCTTCAAAGGCTGTAGTCTTACCCAATGTGGGAGAACACGCGTCACCGTTGAATACTGCGTTGATGACATAGTAGACATTCGGCGCAACAGGAGGGTTCAAATCAGTGAACGTGGTAGTTCCTCCCGAAACACTTCCAATTTGAACAAGATTGCCAGATGTAATCCAACGGAAGATCTCATAGGTCTGTACACTTCGACCCTCATATGGAGTCCAAATCAGATTGATTTCCCCTCCCGATCCAATGTTAGACTGCAAGTGAATCGTGCGATGTAGATCACTTGTATCGCTCATGGTTCCACAGGAATCCATCACCGCAATACGATAACGATCGGGCTGCTGTTGAGGGATACTGGTCAAGTCCGTGTAGAC